>JALTNO010000349.1 GCA_027000645.1 Paracoccaceae bacterium
GGCTGGCGCTGTTCTATGGTGGCCTGGTGCGGACCAAGAACATGCTGTCGGTGCTGATGCAGTGCACGCTGATCACCGCGATGGTGATGGTGATCTGGGTGTTCTGGGGCTATTCCTTCGCCTTCGGTGGAGCCGGCACCTTCTGGGGCGGGCTGGACAAGCTGTTCCTTGCCGGCGTGACCATGGACAGCATGGCCGCGACCTTCACCGACGGGGTGGTGATCCCGGAATTCGTGTTCATCGCCTTCCAGATGACCTTTGCCGCGATCACGCCGGCGCTGGTGATCGGCGCCTTCGTCGAGCGGATGAAGTTCCGCGCGGTGCTGCTGTTCACGGCGCTGTGGGTCACCTTCATCTATTTCCCGATCGCGCACATGGTCTGGGGCGAGGGCGGCCTGATCCTCGGCTGGGGCGCGCTGGACTTTGCCGGCGGTACCGTGGTGCACATCAATGCCGGTATCGCGGCGCTGGTGGGCGCGGTCATGCTGGGCAAGCGCGTGGGCTACGGCAAGGACATGATGGCCCCGCATTCCATGACCCTGACGCTGGTCGGCGCGGCGCTTCTGTGGGTCGGCTGGTTCGGCTTCAACGCCGGCTCGAACCTCGAAGCCAACGGCGGCGCCGGGCTGGCAATGATCAACACCTTCACCGCCACCGCCGGCGCGATCCTTTCGTGGTCGCTGATCGAAGGGCTGGTTCGCGGAAAGGCATCGATGCTGGGTGCGGCCTCGGGCATGATTGCGGGCCTCGTGGCCGTCACCCCGGCCGCCGGTTCGGTCGGCCCGGTGGGCGCCATCGTTCTGGGCGCCGGTGCGGCGGCGATCTGCTACTTCTTCGTCTCGACGGTGAAGAACAGGCTCGGCTATGACGACAGCCTGGACGTGTTCGGCATCCATGGCATCGGCGGCATCACCGGCGCCATCGGCACCGGCATCTTCACCTCCTCGGCGCTGGGCGGGATCGGCTATGGCGAAGGCGTCACCATGGCGATGCAGGTCTGGGTCCAGATCAAGGGTGTCATCGTGACGATCCTGTGGAGCGGCATCGGCTCGGCCATCCTGTTCAAGGTGGTGGACGTGATCGTCGGCCTGCGGGTGGACGAGGAAACCGAACGCGAGGGTCTCGACCTGGCCGAGCACGGCGAGAGCGCCTATCACTACTGATCCGGATCGGGACAGTGAGGAAAGCCGGGGCCGCCTGCGCGGCCCCGGTTCGTCTTTGCCGCCCCGTGCCGGAGCGGTGAGGAATGATCCTACGGGCAGGAAACGTTCGGATTGAACGGCATCAACTGCCCCGCCGGGTTTTCGCGCAGCCATACATGCTGATCGTAGTGAGGCGCGAAGTCATGGGCCTCGTCGGCCTCGGTGTTCGGATCGTCCGCCATGCTGTCCCAGGCCTTGCCCGCGAATGCGGGCGGCGCAGAGTTTCCCGCCGCCTTCCATGCGGCCTGAAACACCAGGTTTTCCACCCCGACCAGTACCATCGACCCGTCCGCCTGCGGTTCGTAGAGCAGGATCGCGGGGGCCATGAAATCGGTATGCGTTCCGGTCCCGTCCACCCTGCCGCCCGGAGGCCCGAGCCCGAGCATTGCAGGATTAAGGTAGTTGAATCCCCATGCCACCCCATTCCGGTGGCAGGCCTTCTGCGGCAGCCGTCACGCACTTGCCGCTGGGGTCGGGGATGAACCCTTCGGACAGGGCGGTGTTGACATCGCGGTACTTCGCGGTCGCGGTCTCGATCTCGGTGATCGTGGCGGCCATGTCCTGGGCCGGGGCAAGGGTCGTGGATGCGGCAAGAAACCCGGCCGCGGAACCGATAACAGACATGAATTTCATGATGTTTCCTCTCGGATACAGAGAAAGAGGCGACCGCCGCCGGTTGCCGGGCGGGGGTCGCGCAGCACCGCTTTTCCGGTGCCTGCACCGGGAAGGATAACATGAATTGTTCCTGCAACAAAAAGGTGCGCATTCCGCGCAGGGGCGGGAGGACCGGGAGAATCGATTCCGGCGGCGCGGGCAGGCGCCGGCCGCGGGTTTGCGCATCGCGCCGTCATTGCCGGCGGGTCTGTCGTGGCCGGCCGCTTCCCGAAGCGTCGCCGGCCCGGCATCGATCGCTCAGGTCAGATCCCCGCGTCCACGATTGCCCTGGCCAGAACCGGGACCGAGCTTTCGTTCAGCCCGGCGATGTTCAGCCGGCTGTCGCCGACCATGTAGATGCCGTAATCGGTGCGCAGCTTCTCGACCATTTCAGGCGTGGTGCCCAGCCGCGAGAACATGCCCCGGTGCTGGGCGAGAAAGCCGAAGCGGTCCGACCCGGTGAGGCGTTGCAGCTCGTCCGCCAGTTGCCGGCGAATCGCCAGCATGCCGGTGCGCATCTTTTCCAGTTCCGCCATCCAGTCGGCGCGCAGGTCGGCATCGTTCAGGATCATCGTCACCAGCCGCGCCCCGTGATCGGGCGGGAAGGAATAGTTCTGCCGGTTGAGAAAGGCCAGCGTGCCCTGGTTCACCGCCTGGCGCGAGGCATCCTGCCCCACTGCCATCAGGATGCCGGTGCGTTCGCGGTAGATGCCGAAATTCTTCGAACAGCTTGCCGCGATCAGGCATTCGGGCACCGAAGCAGCCACCAGCCGGGTGGCGGCGGCATCCTCTTCCAGCCCGTCTCCGAACCCCTGGTAGGCGATGTCGATCATCGGCACGAGGCCGCGTTCGTTCATCAGGTCGATCACCGCCTGCCACTCGACCATGTTCAGGTTGGCGCCGGTGGGGTTGTGGCAGCAGCCATGCAGCAGCACCACGTCTCCGGCCGAGGCCCGGCCCAGATCCTCGATCATGCCGGCGAAATCGACGCCTCGGGTTTCGCTGTCGAAATAGCGGTAGGGGACGGTTTCGATCCCCAGATATTTCAGGATCGACAGGTGGTTGGGCCAGGTCGGGTCCGAGACCCAGATGCGCGCCGAGGGGTTGGCCATGCGGATCAGTTCGAACGCCTGGCGGATTGCCCCCGTGCCCCCCGGCGTGGCGGCGGCGGCGACCTTGTCGCGGGCCACGGCACTGCCCAGAACCAGTCCGATCATGGCATCGCCAAAGGCGGGATCCCCGGCCAGCCCGGTATAGGCCTTGGTGGTTTCCGTTTCCCACAGCCGCTTTTCCGCCGCCTTGATGGCGCGCATGACCGGGGTCACGCCCTCGGCATTGCGGTACACGCCCACGCCGAGGTCGATCTTCTGTTCGCGCGGATCGTCGCGGAACATCTGCATGAGCATGAGGATCTTGTCGGCGGGCTGTTCCTTGAGATTTTCGAACATCAGTCGTCTCCGGTGGCGACAGGAAGGGTGGGGAAGGCGCCCCATTCGGCCCACGAGCCATCGTAAAGCGCGTGATCGGTCTTGCCCATGCGTTCGAGCGCCAGCGACAGCACCGCCGCCGTCACGCCCGAGCCGCAGGTGGTGATGGCGGGCTTCGACAGATCGACGCCGGCGGCCTCGAATACCGCGCGGCATTCTTCGGGCGATTTCATCGTGCCGTCGGCGTTCAGAAGCTCGGTGAAGGGCACGTTCTTCGAGCCCGGAATGTGCCCGCCGCGCAGACCCTCGCGCGGTTCGGGCTCTTCGCCGCGGAAGCGTCCGCGCGAACGGGCGTCGATGATCTCGTGATCGCCCAGCTTCGAGGCCGAGGACACCTGGGTCACGTCGCGCCGCAAATGGTTCTGCACCCGCACCGTCATGTGCCGGTCGCGGATGACGGGGGGCAGGTCTTCGACCGGGTGCCCCTCGGCCTGCCATTTCGGCAAGCCGCCGTCCAGAACCGCCACATTGTCCTGGCCCATCAGCCTGAACAGCCACCATACGCGGGGGGCCGAACAGATCCCGGCGCCGTCATAGACCACCACCTGATGGCCGTCGCCCACCCCCATCGCCCGCAGGCGGGACATGAACTTTTCCGGCGGCGGCGCCATGTGCGGCAGGTCGGAGCGGTGATCGGCGATCTCGTCGATATCGAAAAACCGCGCGCCGGGGATGTGGGCGGCCTCGTATTCCGCCCTGGCATCGCGCCCGGCCTGCGGCAGGTACCACGACCCGTCGAGAATCCTCAGATCGGGATCCTTGAGATGCCGCGCCAGCCATTCGGTTGAAACCAGAGTTTTCGGATCGTCCTGCATCGCCGCTTTCCCTGCGTCCGTTTCCGGCCCTGCCTAGCCTTTGCCGGGCCAAGTCGCAACCCGGGAGCCGGCATCAGGACGCCGCCGGCGTTGCGATCTCGATGAGGTTGCCATCGGGGTCGCGGATATAGAGCGAGACGATCGGCCCGGTGGCGCCGGTGCGGATGACCGGGCCTTCCTCGACCTCGATGCCAAGCCCGGCAAGACGGGCCTGCCAGTCCTCGGCCGGATCGTCCGAGAGCAGGCACAGATCGGCGGTACCGGGCAGCGGTCGGGCGGCGTGCGGCGCGAAAGGCGAGCGGGCCGGGTGCAGGTTGATCTTCTGGCGCCCGAATGTCAGCGCGTGGCGGGTCGAGCCGTCGGCCGCGGTGAAGGTTTCGGCCTTCATGCCGAGAACGCGGCCATAGAAGGCGGCGGTGGCGTCCATGTCGGCCACGGTCAGAACGAGATGGTCGAGCGCGTTGACGGCGGGGGGCATGGGCGATTGTCCTCTCGTTTCACGCGGGCTAGCCTGCGGCCCATGCAGATTGCGCACAGACCTTCCGAGAGTCAAAGCGACGCGATGGACCCGGCCCGCGCGGTGGCGCTTCAGCTGGCGCTGGGGCTGATGGCCACGATCGACGCCGGCACGCCGCTGCCTCCGTTCTTCCATCAGGTCTATTTCTGGACGCCGGTTCCGCCCGCGGGGCTGGGCCGGGACGGTCATCCGAAGACCGGCGGCGGGATCATCCCCGACATGGGGCTGCCCCGGCGGATGTGGGCGGGGGGACGGTTGCGCTTCGACGCGCCGCTTCTGGCGGGTGAGCGGGCCGAGCGGATCACCTGCCTGGAGCGGGCCGAGCGCAAGCGGGGCCGCTCCGGACCGCTGGCCTTCGTCACCCTTCGCCACGAGATCTTCCAGCGCGGGCGGTGCTGCGTGACCGAGTGGCAGGACCTGGTCTATCGCCAGGACCCCGACCCGCAAGCGCCGCGGCCGGTTGCGCCGCCCGCCCGGACCGACGAGACCGACAGCCGGCAGGTGCGGCATGACACGACGCTGCTGTTCCGCTATTCGGCGCTGACCTTCAACGGCCACCGGATCCATTACGATCAGGATTATGCCCGCCGGGTCGAGGGCTATGAGGGGCTGGTGGTGCATGGCCCGCTGCTGGCGCAGCGGTTGATGCTGATGGCCGAAGAGGTGATCGGCCCGCTTGCGGAGTTTTCGTTCCGCGCGACGGCGCCCTTGATGCATTTCGAGCCGGCCGAGCTGTGCCTGAGGGGCAATGATCTGTGGGTGCGCGGGCCGGGCGGGCGGCAATGCATGAGCGCCCGGGCGGTGGTGCGATAAGCCCGGCCGCCTGTTACCTCGTGCCGGCCTGTTCGAAGAAGCGGGCAATGCTTTCGGCAAAGGGCGCGGTATCGGCCGGCTGGCGCAGCGAGGCGCGGGCCCTGCCGGCGATGTCCGGGCCGAGATCGGATGCCAGTTCCTCGGTCAGTGCCGCGAAGAAGGCAGGCGCCATCTCCGGGTGGTGCTGGGTGGTGTAGATGTGCCTGCCAATGGCCATTGCCGCCACGTCGCAACCCTCGGACCGCGCGAGAATCGCGGCATCTTCGGGAGGGATCGTGACCTGCTCCTTGTGGCTTCCGTAAAGGTGCAACGGGTCGGGAAGGCCCTTCATCCACCCGGCGCGGAACAGGATCCGGTTGCGAATCAGCCCATGCACCCAGCCTCCCGGGTTGGGCCCGACCCTGCCGCCCAGCGCAACGGCGATGGCCTGGTGCCCGAAACATGCGCCGAACATGGGCAGACGGGCGGTGTGCATCTCGCGGATCAACCCGAACAGCCGGTCGATCCACGGCGCCGATCCGTTCACCGAAGCGGGGCTGCCGGTGATGATGGCGCCGTCGAACCGCTTCACGTCACTCGGGAACAGGCCATCCTTGACCGCAAACACGGTCGTCCTCCACCCCGGTCGAACTCCGCGGATCAGGGCCGTGAACTTTTCCCCGTCCTTCGGGTGGGCACGGGCGAAATCGCTTTCGTCCGTGTTCGTCATCAGGATGGCCAGGTGCATGAGAATCCGGGGAAGTTTTTTATTTACATATTTAGTGTCACTTATAATATACACATGTTAACGGGAGGGAAAGCAAAAGATGACCGTCTGGGAACCGGCCGACAATGGCCATGCCGATCTGAGCAGTCACGACAGCTTTGTTGACGGTCCGCCCCACAACACCTTTGCCCGGCTCCGGCGCGAGGACCCGCTGCACTGGACCGAATATCCGGGCGGGCAGGATTTCTGGTCGGTCACGCGCCATGCCGACATCCTGGAAATGAACCGCAACTGGGAGGTGTTCTCGTCCGCGCGCGGCATCCGCATGGAGGACCAGACCGAGGAGGAATACCTCGCCCGGCGCACCTTCCAGGAGACCGATCCGCCGGAACATTCCAGGATGCGGATGAAGCTTGCCCGCGCCTTCGCAAAGCCGGTGATGGCAAGATACGAGGACGACATCCGCGAACTGTGCCACGACATCCTCGACCGGGCGCTTGAGAAGGGAACCTTCGACGCCACGAAGGAAATCGCCCGGCAGCTGCCCATGCGGATGCTGGGCCGGGTGGTCGGCCTGCCGGAGGAGGATCTGCCCTGGCTGGTCGAGAAGGGCGATGCGCTGATCGCCAACACCGACCCGGATTTCACCGAACACGTCCTCGACCGGATGGACACCGACGAATACCGGATGCTGCCCTTCAACTCCCCGGCCGGGGCCGAGCTCTACGAATACGCGCAGGAGCTGATGGCCCGCAAGGAGCGCGAGGGCGACACCTCGGGCGTCCTGCACCTGATTCGCGAACCGGCAGACGACGGCTCGGTCATCTCCGAGACCGAGTTTCGCAACTTCTTCTGCCTGGTGGTGGCCGCGGGCAACGACACCACGCGCTATTCCATTGCCGCGGGCATCCAGGCCATGTGTCACCAGCCGGAACTGCTGGAGCAGATGAAGGAGGGCGGCGACATCTGGAAGACCGCACCCGACGAGATCATCCGCTGGGCGACCCCGGCGCTCTACTTCCGCCGCACCGCCACCCGCGACTTCGAGATGCACGGCAAGACCATCCGCGCCGGCGACAAGGTGCTCTTCTGGTTCGCATCGGCCAACCGCGACGAGGCGGTGTTCGACGATCCGTTCCGGGTGAACCTGTCGCGCAGCCCCAACCGTCACCTGTCCTTCGGGCAGGGCGGGCCGCATGTCTGCCTTGGCATGTGGCTGGCGCGGCTGGAGGTGCGGGTCCTGTTCGAGGAACTTGCGCGGCGGCTGAAATCGATCGAGCCCGCCGGACCGCACAGGTTCCTGCGATCGAACTTCGTCGGCGGGATCAAGGAGCTTCCGGTCACGGTCGTGCCGGCCTGAACGCGGGGGCTGTTTCATTGCCGGCAAAAATGCTGAAAAGGGGTGGAGCGCACCGGACGGGCGGGATGCGGCCGAGGGGAGGACATATCGGATGAAGGATCGCCTTCGCGTTCTTTTCTGCGATCATCTGTCGATCATGCGGGGCAAGTACCTGCCGCATTCCAAGATCGGCGACGACAGCACGCGGTTCTGCCGCTCGACCTTCGGCGTGCATTACGACAAGGACCTGCTGAACGCTCCCGGCGCCATGACCTATGCGGGCCTTCCGGACATGGAGCTGCGCTGGCTGCATGACGACATCCGCGAAAGCTGGGATGCCTCCACCCGCGTGGTGCTGGGCGATCTCTACGACGATGAAGGCCGGCCGCTGCCGCTATGCCCGCGCGGGGCGCTCAAGCGCGCGGTCGCGGCCTGGGCCGAAAAGGGCCTGACCCCCAAGGTCGGGATCGAACTCGAGGCCTTCGCGCTGCAGGCCGATGAAAAGGGAGAACTGGTCCCCTATGACGCGCCCGGCGGGGTGGTCTACGGCACCGGCCCCTATTCCGATCCGCTGCGCTTCAACGACCGGATCTGGCAGATGGCCGAGCGGCTGGGGTTCTCGCTCGACATGATCACGGCAGAATATGACAGCCCGCAATTCGAATACACCCTGACCTTTGACGATGCGGTCAAGGCGGTGGACGATATCGTGCTGTTCCGCCTGATGGCGCGGGAAATCGCGCTGGAATACGGCATCGTGCTGACCTTCATGCCCAAGCCGATCCCCGCGGCGGGAGGGTCGGGGATGCACATCAACTTCTCCTTCGCCGACGAAACCGGTGGCAATGCGCTCAGTTCCGGACCGAAAGGCGGCCCGGAGCACATGAACGACCTGGCGCGCGGATGCCTCGCCGGGCTGATCCATCACCACAAGGGGCTGGCCGGGCTGATTGCCCCGACGGCCAACTCCTACATGCGCCTGCAACCGGGCTCGCTGTCGGGCTACTGGCGCAACTGGGGGGGCGACCACCGCAACGTCACCACCCGGATCAGCGCCGAGGGCGGGGCCAAGGCGCGGCTCGAACACCGGATGGCGGACGCGTCGGCCAACCCCTACACGGCCGTGGCCGCGGTGCTGCACGCGGCGCGGCTGGGGGTGGAGAACGGCTATGACCTGCCGCCCATGGAAACCGGCGACGGGTTCGAGCGAACCGACGCGCGCGAGAGCACCGCCGACGACCTTGCCGGCGCGGTGGTCGATCTGGAACGCGACGTGGCGCTGGTAAAGGCGGTGGGCGAGGAACTGGTCGCCAACCACGTCTTCATGAAACGCAAGGAGGTGCGCAAGACCCGCGACCTCGAAGGCGACGCGCTGCGCGACTTCTACATCTATTTCATCTGAGGAATGCGCAAATGAAGGTAACCTGGAAACTCCCCGACGGGTCCGAAATCACCGCCGAAGTGACCCACGGGCAGACCCTGATGGAAGCCGCGCTGGCCAACAACGTCCCCGGCGTGATCGGAGAATGCGGCGGCTGCATGAGTTGCGCCACCTGTCACGTGGTCGTGGACGAGGCCTGGCGCGCGGCCACCGGCGCGCCGGGCGAGATGGAGGACGCCATGCTCGACGTCACCGCCGCCCCGCGCCAGCCCGCCAGCAGGCTCAGCTGCCAGATCACCGCCGCGCCGGAGCTCGACGGGCTGGTCCTGATCGTGCCCGAGGAATAGCGCGCTCCACACCTTCATCTCGCCGAAAATACTCCGGGGTGAATGCGCACCGCAGGCGCGCAGAGGGGCAGAGCCCCTCCGCACCCCGCCGTCTCATCCCGCGACCGAGGCAAAACCCGCATCCAGCGCCGACAGAATGATGTCGGCCTCCTCCTCCGACAGCACCAGCGGCGGCGACATCAGCAGGTTCGCCCCGGACATGCGCACCATGGCGCCTGCGCGATAGGTTTCCTCGTGAACCTTTGCGATCGTCTCCTTGTCGATGGGCGCCTTGGTGGCGCGGTCGCTGACCAGTTCCAGTCCGGTCATCAGCCCGTGACCGCCGCGCACGTCGCCGATGATCTCGTACCTTTCCTGCAGCGCCTTGCATCCTTCGAACAGCTGCGTCCCGCGTGCCGCCGCGTTCGCGGCCACGTCCAGGCGCTTCGTTTCCGCCAGGCAGGCCAGCGCCGCCGCCGCCCCGACCGGATGCCCGGAATAGGTGTAGCCATGGCCGATCGCCGCGCGTCCGGTTTCGTCGCCCTCGAACACCTCGGCAACCGCGTCCGACATCATCACCGCGCCGAACGGGAAATAGCCGTTGGTGATCGCCTTGGCGGTCGTCATCAGGTCCGGCTTCACCCCCCAGTGGCGCGAGCCGGTCCAGTCCCCGGTGCGGCCGAAGGCGGTGATCACCTCGTCGGCGATCAGCAGGATGCCGTGGCGGTCGCAGATCTCGCGCACCCCGGGCATGAAGCTCTCATGCGGCACCAGCACGCCGCCGGCGCCCAGGATCGGCTCCATGATCATCGCTGCGATGGTGCCTTCGCCTTGAAAGGCGATCTCGTCCTCCAGGGCGGACAGGCACAGCTGCGCCAGCCGCTCGGGGTCGGTCTCGTCGAACGGATTGCGGTAGGTATAGGGGGCGGGGATGTGATGGCAGCCGGCCAGCAGCGGCTCGTACGCGGTGCGGAAATTGGCGTTGCCGTTGACCGAGGCGCCGCCGAAATGGGTGCCGTGATAGCCCTTCTTGAGGCTGAGGAACTTCACCCGGCCGGCCTCGCCCCGGATCTTGTGATACTGCCGCGCCAGCATCAGCGCCGTGTCCACGCTGTCGGACCCGCCCGAGGTGAAGAACGACCGGCTCAGCCCGTCGGGGGCGAAGAAGTCGCGCAGTTCCTCGGCCAGCTCGATCACCACGTCGGTGGTGGTGCCGCGGAAGATCGAATAATAGGGCAGGCGATCGAGCTGGGCCGCGATGGCCTCTTTCACCGGCTGGCAGGAAAAGCCGAGATTGACGTTCCACAGCCCGCCCACGCCGTCCACCACCTCGTGCCCGTCCACGTCCGAGATGCGCACGCCGTTGCTGCCGCTGACGATGATCGGAGGGTTGGCGCGGCAGTCGGCGGGATGCGCCATCGGGTGCCACAGCGAGCGGGCGTTGTTCTCCTTCAGGAAGTTCGAATCCTTCATGTCCTGATCTCCTCTTTCACGCCCAGCTTCCGCAGGGCCCTGTCATAGCTTGCCGCGGGATTGGCGACGTCGAATTGCACCGCCGGCAACCCGATGGAGCGGGCGCCGGCCACGTTGCGGGGCTGGTCGTCCACGAACACGCAGTCCCGCGCCGCCAGCGCCAGCGCATCGAGGCAGGCGCGATAGGCGCGCGGGTCGGGCTTGAGGATGCCGGTATGGGTGGCGTCCACGATCACGTCGAAATCCGCGAGAAAGGGCAACCGGTCGCGGAAATCCGCGCCATAGAACAGGTCGAGCTCGTTGGACAGGATCGCCAGCTTCACCCCTGCCGCCCGCGCGCTTGCCATGGCGGCTAGGAATTCGGGCCTGATGACGGCCTGCGGATCGGCGCCGCGGGCGGCGCGGACGAAATCGGACATCTGCCGCCAGTTCCGCCCCGCCAG
>JALTNO010000350.1 GCA_027000645.1 Paracoccaceae bacterium
CTGAGCGGACAGACCTTCTCCGGGCGGCCCAAACGCAAGCGCATGTCCGAGATCAACGTGGTGCCGTACATCGACGTGATGCTGGTGCTGCTGGTGATCTTCATGGTCACCGCGCCCATGCTCAGCGAGGGCGTGAAGGTGGATCTGCCGCAGACCCGGGGCGACGTGGTGGAACAGCAGGGCCAGGAACCCATCGTGGTCACGGTGGATGCCGGCGGCCGCGTGTTTCTCAATCTCGGCGAGCCCCGCAAGCCGCTGGACGGCAAGACCCTGCTGACCCGCGTCAAGGCCCTCCTGCGTCACCGCACGCAGGCCACGGTGTATGTCAAGGGGGATCGGCAGGTGCCCTACGGCGAGGTGGTGAAGGTCATGGCCCTGCTCAAGCAGGGCGGCGTGGAACACGTGGGGCTGGTCACGCGCCTGCCGGACGGAAGCTGACACAGACGCCCATGTGGCAGGCCATCAAGCAACATCCCTGGGCTGTGGTACTGGCGGTGCTGGCGCATGTGGCACTCGTCGCCCTGCTGGTGGTGAGTTTCACCTGGACCGACAGCCACAAGCCCGGCACGGCCGCGAAAAAGGCCCCGCCCGAGGCGATCGCGGTTGCCGCCGTCGACGAACGGGACATCCAGAAGGAACTGGATCGGATCAAGGCAGCCGAACGCCGCAAGCAGGAAGCCGCCCGCAAGGCCCGCGAAGCGCGCTTGCGCGAGGAAAAGCGCCTTGCCGAACTCAAGCGCCAGCGCAAACTCGAGGAGAAGAAGCGCAAGGAAGCCGAACGCAAGCGCAAGGCGAAGGAAGCCGCCGAACGCAAACGCCGGGCCGAGCGCGAACGCCAGCGCAAACTCGAGGAAAAGAAGCGCAAGGAAGCCGAGCGCAAGCGACGCGAGGAAGAAAAGCGCCTCGCCGAGCAGAAGCGCCAGGAAGAGGAAAAGGCCCGCCAGGCCGAGATCGCCCGCCAGGAAGCGGAACTGCAGCGCCAGATGGAAGCTGCCCGCCAGGCCGCCGCCCGTCGCGCCGCGCAACAGAAGGAAATCGACCGCTACCGGGCGGCCATCCGCCAGGCGGTCACCAACCGCTGGAACATCCCGGCCGGTGCCACGTCGGACCTGACCACCGAGGTCAAGGTCCGCCTGATTCCGAGCGGCGAGGTGATCGACGTGCAGATCCTCAAGCCCAGCGGCGACGTTGCCTTCGACCGCTCGGTGGAAGCCGCCGTCTACCGTGCCTCGCCCCTGCCGGTGCCACCACCCGAGTCGGGGCTGTTCGAGGAATTCCGCGAAGTGATCTTCGCCTTCACACCCCTGAACCGGATGTAAAAAAGATTTTCAACGCCAAAGTGCAAGGAACATGAAATCCACAAAGGTTATCATTTACCTGCAGGCGCGGCGCCCCCGCCGCGATAAACCGGACGAAGCCAAGGAATATCAAAAGCCCATGAACCAGACCAAAACCACTACCCAAACGCCTTTCCTCGCCACTGAATTCGTGTAGGAGCGGCGCACAGCCGCGATAAACCAGACGAAGCAGAGAACCCCAAAAAACCATGTTCCAGACCGAACCCAACACCCCATCATGAAACCCAAGGCCCTCTTCACCCTGTTTTTACTGATCCTGCTGCCCTTCAGCCCCGCCCACGCGGTCCTGAAGATCGAAATCACCCAGGGCGTGGAAGGCGCCTCGCCCATCGCCATCGTGCCTTTCGGCTGGCAGGGCACCGGCGCGCCGCCCGAATCGTTGCATGCCATCGTCGCCGCCGACCTGCAGCGCAGCGGCTTCTTCGCGCCCCTGCCGGAGCAGGACATGATCGCCCGGCCGGTGGACCCCCGGCAGGTCAACTTTGCCAACTGGCGGGCGTTGAACGTGGATCATCTTGTCGTGGGTCGCATGGCAGCACTGCCCGACGGCACCTACCAGGTGCAGTTCCAGTTGCTCGACGTGCACAAGGGCACCCAGCTTGCCGGCTACAGCATCCGCAGCCGCAAGCCCGATCTGCGACGCACGGCCCACCAGATCAGCGACATTGTCTACAAGGTGATCACCGGCCGCCCCGGCGCCTTCGATACCCGCATCGCCTACATCACGGTGACCGGCGATCGCAGGCAGCAGAAGACCTACCGCCTGGCGGTGGCCGATTCCGACGGCCACAACGAGCGCATCGTGTACGAGTCGAACCGGCCCCTGATGTCACCCGACTGGGCGCCGGACGGCAAGCGCCTGGCCTACGTTTCGTTCCGTGACGGGCGTTCCGAGATCTTCATCCAGAACATCCTCACCGGCGAGGCGCAGAAGGTCGCCGGTTTTCCCGGCCTCAACAGCGCGCCGGCCTTCTCGCCCGACGGTCGGCGGCTGGCCATGACCCTGTCGAAGGACGGCAATCCGGAAATCTACGTGATGGAACTGGCCACGAAGAAACTGACCCGCATCACCCGCAACGATGCCATCGACACGGAACCGGCCTGGATGCCGGACGGCAGGGCGCTGGTGTTCACTTCCGATCGTGGTGGCTCGCCGCAGTTGTACCGGGTTCCGATCGGCCAGCGGGGCGCCGCCGGCCCGGTCACGCGCCTGACCTTCGACGGCAACTACAATGCCCGCGCCGCCGTCTCGCCCGACGGCCGCCGGATTGCGATGGTGCATCGGGAGGAGGGCCGTTTCCGTATTGCGGTGCTGGATCTCGACAGTGGCCGTCTGCAGATCCTCACCAACAACCGTCTGGACGAATCGCCCAGCTTTGCGCCCAATGGTAGTATGATCATCTACGCCACCGAGGACAATTATCGGGGCGTGCTGTCCGCCGTATCGGTCGATGGTCGTGCCCATCAGAAGCTGAGTCTGCAAACGGGCGACGTCCGCGAGCCTGACTGGTCGCCGTTCAAGCGTCGCGGCAACTGATTCGCGTCAACACGCCTGG
>JALTNO010000351.1 GCA_027000645.1 Paracoccaceae bacterium
AAGCCTGCCTTGGAGCGGATCAGCACGCCTTGGTCATGGGCCGAGATGATTTCGGGGGCGTTGGACCAGACGAAAGCGGCAGCATCGAGGCTGTCGCCCTGCTTGGGATAGGTCCGGTTGCGGATGGTGCGTGGCAGGCGGCGGCCGAGACCGGCTTGTGCGATCTGCCGGCGCCACGCCTGTTTCAGGTCCCCTCCGGCTTCGACCATCGCCGCCTTCACGGCCCGCTCGCCGGCGCTGACCTCTTCCTGCAGCATGGCTACCAGATCCGGCTCGAAGTCGATCTTGAGCTTCACGCCGGCACCATTTCGATGGTCCAGATGAGCCGATCCCGGTCGCGCCGGGGCTCGCCCTGGATGGTGAAGTTGTCGGTGCCGATGGAGATGCCATCGCCGGGCTTCGGGTTCGCCATCTCGGATGTCCGCACGTCGATGATCGTCGTCTCCGACAGGATCTGCGCCGGCCCGAATGATGTGACCTCATCCGGCGCCTTGCGGATCACCCGGACGGGCACGGGGGCGCCACCGGCCGGATACCAGGTTGCATCGAGGCCAAGGTTCACGTCAGCAAAGAGCGCATCCATGGCCGCGGCAAAGGCAGTCATCACGCCCGCCGTCCGCTCCTCAGCACCTGCGGCCGTGTGCAGATCGGCAACGGATTGCTTTCGATCTCGAGGCGCACCCATTCGTCTCGGTCGCGATCCGGGATCGAGCGGGCGTAAAGCGGCAGGCCGAGGGTGTTGACGGTCTCGAAGGTATCGGCGGGGGCATAGTAGATCTCGAACAGCCCCTCCACGCCCTCGGGATAGAAGAAGGCCTTGTCGGGCGGCACGCCGAAGGCGGCGTTGCCCCGATAGCGGCGGAAGCTGATGCCGCCGAAGCTGACCTCGTCGGCCACGCGGGCCCGCAGATCGGCCGCGGCGGCGGTGTTGAGGTAGGTCTCGCGCACCTCCTTGTGGGCGACGAGGTCCGAGAAGAAGGCCGAGCCGCATTCGGCCCTGAGCTGCACCGCCCCGGTGGACAGCCCGCCGAGATCGCCCTCGACGCTTTCGATCAGCGCCTGGCATTTCTTGCGCAGCGCGCCTGAGACCGGGCTGGTGTTGGCCAGATCGAAGTTCACCTCCGTGGCCGGGGTGATTGCGAACTCGGCGAAGTAGTCGATGACCACCGCCCCATCCTTGGGGTCCAGTACCTTGCCCTGGATGCCGTTCAGCAGGTGATACTCGAAGGTGGCCTCGGCATCGGTGCGCAGACGCTTCAGCCGCCTTGCCACCTCCTGCTGGATCTGCTGGGTCTCGCTCTCGGTGCCAAAGGCGCGGATGCCCTGGATTTCCGAGGCCCAGAGCACGTCCTGCTTCTTGAACTGGCGGCACACAAACGCCCGCACGTCGCGCCGTTCCGGGATTTGCTGCTCATAAGCCGAGCCGCGCTCGGAGAACGGGATCAGCGACAGCGTGCCGTCGCGGCTCTCGATCACGACCGTGCGCGAGCGCACACCGCGATCGGCAAAGAGGCCGGAGCCGGTGAGCGTTGCAGGCTTGTAGGGGATGTTTTCCAGCGCGCGGGTGAGCTCGATCACCGAGAAGGCATCGGTGTCGAAGATGTCCATGGTGGGCATCGCGTGTTCCTTTCAGTGTTGGGGATGTCAGCGCACCAGGATGCCGGCCGCAGAAAGCGCCGCGTGCGCCGCATCGATTTCGGGCTGGGTCAGGGTTCCGGCAAAGACCAGGTCGTTGCCGTTGACGATGGCGGGGCCACGCAGGAGCACCACTGCATCCACATCGGCCGCTGTGGCATCGGCCTTGCCCCAGAGGACGGCGACGGCGGTCTCGGTGCCGTCCAGCGCGGCCGGGTCGTGGGCGGCGTATTTGCCGCTGGCAGTGATCTTCCCCAGCACGGTGCCGGGTTCGAGCACCGGGTTACTGGTCCCGGTGGCGATGGTGACGACCTCGCGGGTGTAGTCGCGGAAGGCCTCCCAGACGAGGAAGCCGCCGGGGTGTGTGGTCTCGGAAAGAACGGTCATGGTCTGTTATCCCTTGCGCTTGAAGGTGCGGTTGATGATGTCGGCCCAGGGCCGCGCCGAAGGGCTGGGCCCGGGTTGCGGATGACGGGCGGAGATCTCGGGATCAGCCTCGGCACGGGCGGTCAGCAGGGCCGTGCGCACCTCTTCGAGGGGGGCCTCGCGTTCGAGGAACCCGGTGGCCATCTGCGGCTGTCCGGCAAGGCGGCAGAGATCGATCACCGCGCGGGCGTACTCCATGGCCTCGGTGCGGATGGTGGTGGGGTCCGAGGGCGCCGCTTCCGGCGTCGTGTCAGCGGGACTATCGCCGTCCCTTTCTGCGTTACCCTCATTCCTGCCGGTTTCGACCTCGGGCTCGGACCTCGATGCCAGAGCCTCGACCACCTCGGGCGGCGCATTGCGGAAGCGCGTGACATCGAAGCTGGCGGCGATCTTCACGGGCTCCGCGAGACGGTCGGCAAACCCCACTTCCACCGCCTCGGTCGCCGTGAACCAGGTCTCGGCCGACATCAGCGCAGCCACCTCGTCCTCCGCCTTTCCGGATTTCGCGGCGTATCCCTTGATGAGCGCGCCCGCGATCTTGTCGAGCGCCTCGGCCATGGCGCGCATGTCGGCGGCGGTGCCCATCACCAGCCCCGAAGGATCATGGATCATCAGGAAGGCGTTCTCCGGCATCACCACGCTGTCGCCCGCCATGGCGATGTAGGAGGCGGCCGAGGCGGCGATGCCGTCGATGCTCACCGTGACGGTGCCCGCGTGACGCTTCAGCGCATTGTAGATCGCCACCGCATCGAACACCGAGCCCCCGGGGCTGTTGAGCCGCAGGGTGAGTGCCGCATCGCCCGGCAGCCTGCCCAGGTCATTGATGAAGTCCTTGGCGGAGACGC
>JALTNO010000352.1:0-2414 GCA_027000645.1 Paracoccaceae bacterium
GTTTCTCCTCGGCCTCCATTTCGGCGAGATCGGCGCGCGCCCGGATGAACCGTGCTCGCTCGGCTGCATAGTCCGGCGCACCGGCCTGCGCCTTCGTCGCCTGGTCGCGCAAATACCGCACATAGCCCCGGACCGAGCCGATCAGGTCGTACTGCCCGCGCGTGGCCTTGGGGATCACGCCCTCGCGGCTCAGCTGCTGCACCCGGCGCTCGGAGAGGTCCAGAAGCTTCGCGATCACCCCGATTGGCTGGCTGGGCGATGACACGCGATTGCTCCCCGGCGCTGAACAAAGCCATGATATTGCTGCGATTATAATGGATGGGCCGGCCCTTCAGAGCGAAGCTGATTGCACGAAACGATGCAGCCAGCGGAGACAACGATGACCTTCACCGAAGCCCTCGCAAACCCGGAAACCCGCCGCATGATCGACGCGATCGAGGACATCCGCGCCTCGCTCGACGGCCAGGAAGACGACACCATCCTCCTCGAGGCGCTCGAAAACGCCTATGCCGACTTCGAGCGCAAGACCGGCCTCGACCTTCGCGATTGCCGATGAAAGGAGACCACGATGCCCCGCCTGAACCCCCTGACCACGCCGCGCCATCAGCTTCGCGCCGAGAAGGCCCGGCGCAACCACGACGCCGCACTCGCCGCCTTCATTGGCAAGAAAGCCGAGGTCGACGAGATGCTCGCCCGGCTGCAGGCGCTCAGCGACGACCACTTCGGGTTCGATCCCGAAGCCGTCAACTGGGGCGCCGTCGGGTCGATCGACCACGTCGCCAGCGACCTCAGGGAAATCACCAACTTCCTGTTCGGTGAAGGCGAATACGCCGAGTGATCTCCGGCCCTGCCCAAACTCCGGCCCGCCCGCTGGCGGGCTTGGGGTCGTGGAAGGGTCGCGATGGTCGTGGCCCCGAACACGGAGACCCCAGATGACCCGACTTTCCGATACCCAACTCGTCATTCTCAGCGCTGCCGCCCAGCGTGACGACCGCAACGTCCTGCCGCTCCCCGGCAGCTTGCGCGGAGGCGCCGCACAGAAGGTGATCGGCGCGCTCATGAAGCGCGGGCTGATCGCCGAGACGGTGACCGATCAACGCGCGAAGGCCGATCCCGCCCTGAACCGCATCTGGCGCAATGACAAGGACGGTTGCGCGATTCTGCTGTACATCACCGACGCGGGGCTCGCGGCCATCGGCATCGAACCGGAGCAACCGGTTCCCGGCACTGAGCCCAAGGCGCGCGGACCGCGCACCGGCACGAAACAGGCAAGGCTGATCGAGATGCTCCGCGCCGAGGATGGCGCCACCATCGACGAGATCGCGGCCGCGCTGTCGTGGAGACCGCACACCGTGAGGGGTGCGCTTGCCGGCGCGCTGAAGAAGCGGCTCGGGCTGACGATCATCTCCGAGAAAGTCGATGGAAGGGGGCGCGTCTACACCATCCGCGACTGACGCCCAGAACTTCGAAATCTTGCTGCCGCCGCCCCGCGTGGGTGGCGGTACTTATTGGACCCCGCACAGCCGGAGCGCCTCGAACAGCCGCCGCAAGAGATAGCCGCGAACCAGCGAAACACCGACGAAGGCGAGGCCGATGGTCAGATGCTCTGCCAGCCCCGTTTCGATCCCGAACCACGGGAACACGACAATCTGCGTGGCGATGGCCAGAACATAGCCGACGACGACATTCGTTGCGGCCTCGACAAGCGACATGGTGCGGCTCTGTTTCACACGGCGTCCGCCTTCGCGTCACGGACTTCATCAAAAGACCGCCCGTCACCATGCAGCACCGCCTGCCGCCCCGTGAACCGCTGCCAGCGCTCCACGATCACGTCCACGTATTTCGGATCAAGCTCCAGCAGCGCCGCCTTGCGTCCGGTCGTCTCGGCCGCGATCAGCGTCGTGCCGCTGCCGCCGAAAGGATCGAACACGAGGTCGCCCACGCGGCTGGAATTGCGCAAGGCGCGTTCGACCAAGGCCACCGGCTTCATCGTCGGGTGCAGATCGTTCTTCGCCGGCCGGTCGATCAGCCACACATCTCCCTGGTCGCGCGCCCCGCACCAGCGCCGTTTCGCGCCTTCAGGCCAGCCATAGAGGATCGGCTCGTATTGGCGCTGGTAGTCGGACCGCCCCAGCGTGAAGCGGTCCTTGGCCCAGATCACGAAGGTGGACCAGTGCCCGCCGGCCTCGGTGAACACCTTCTGCAGCGTGTGCAGCTCGCTCGAGGACATGCAGATATAGACCGCGCCCGCGGTATGCGCGTTGATCAGTGCGCAGGCGTCATGCAGGAACTGGCCGAATTCCTGCCCAAGCGCGTCGTTCCTGATCCGGCGATCCTTGCCGGCCTTCTCGGCGCCGACGCCACCGGCATAGTCCACGTTCTAGGGCGCATCGCCTCAGCAATTGATACCCTTG
>JALTNO010000352.1:2424-2889 GCA_027000645.1 Paracoccaceae bacterium
CCACATCCGTCGCCACGGTGGCATCGCCGCAGAGCAGCCGGTGGGGGCCCAGCAGCCACAGATCGCCCGGGCGGCTGACCGGCTCTTCTGGCGCGTCGGGCACCTCGTCGGCATCCTCTGCCACCGCTTCCTCGACCCCGGACAACAGCGCGTTCAACTCGTCCTCGGTAAAGCCCGTGAGCCCGAGGTCGAACTCCGCCTCAAGCAGGTCGCCCAGTTCCAGCCCCAGCAGTTCCTCGTCCCACTCGGCGTTCTGGGCCGAGCGGTTGTCCATGATCCGGAAGGCCCGCACCTGGGCCTCGCTCAACCCCTTCGCCACATGCACCGGCGCGGTCTCGAGCCCGAGCTGGCGCGCCGCTTCCAGCCGCGTGTGCCCGGCAAGCACGACCATGTTCTCGTCCACAACGATGGGCTGGCGCCAGCCGAACTCCGCTATGGAAGCGGCGACGGCGGCCACCGCCTTCT
>JALTNO010000353.1 GCA_027000645.1 Paracoccaceae bacterium
AACATCATCGGCTATATCGCCTCGTTCCCGATCCCCGAGGTGATCCGCGGCATCAACAGCGCCTATATCCACGCGAAAAAGGTCAACCCGGACGTGCAGTTCAAGATCGTCTGGGTCTACACCTGGTTCGATCCGGCCAAGGAGGCCGACGCCGCCAAGACGCTGATCGAACAGGGGGCTGACGTGGTGCTCCAGCACACCGATTCGACCGCGCCGCAGGCGGCCGCGCAGAAGGCCGGCAACGTCATCACCTTCGGGCAGGCCTCGGACATGGCCGAATACGCGCCGCTGCCGCGGGTCAGCTCGATCATCGACAACTGGGGGCCCTACTATGTCGAACGCACCCGCGCGGTGATGGACGGCACCTGGAAAAGCGTGAGCACCTGGGACGGAATCGGCAAGGGCATGGTCAAGATCGGCGAGATCTCCAGCGCCGTGCCGGCCGATGTGAAGGCCGAGGCCGAGGCGCTGCGCGACGCCATCGCCAGCGGCGCCTATCACCCCTTCACCGGCCCGCTGAACAAGCAGGACGGCAGCGTCTGGCTGAAAGAGGGCGAAGTGGCCGATGACGGCACGCTGGCGGGCATGAACTTCTTCGTCGAGGGAATCGAAGGCGAGATTCCGAAATAGGAACAGGCACGGCACGCCCGCGCGCCCTGACGGCCCCGCCCCCCGGCGGGGCCGTCTTCCGTCCGGGCACCCGATTGCACAAGCGTGATTTGGAAATCGCCCCGCCCCGGCCTATCCTCTCCCGCAAGGGGGACATCTCATGCACAAGCTACAGGTTCAGGGCGTACACCACATCACGCTGACCGGCGCCGACCGGCAGACCTCGATCGACTTCTGGGAGGGGCTTCTGGGCATGCCCTTCGTCTTCGAGCAGCCCAATCTCGACAATCCCGACGAAGGCCATCTCTACTTCGATCCCGGCGACGGGCGGCTGATCACCGTCTTCACCGACGAGAGCCGCCGCCCCGACCGCCGCCGCACCCCGACCGAGCCGGGCTGCGTCCACCACCTGGCCTTCAACGTCTCGCGCGCGGTGTTCTCCCGATGCGTGGAGCGCCTCGACGAACGCGGCATCGGCCATTCGGGCGTGCGCGACCGCGGCTTCATGGATTCGATCTATTTCAAGGACCCGCTGGGACTGCTGATCGAGCTGGCCTGCTACAAGTTCTTCCCGCCCACCGGCTGCACCCATGCCGAAGTGCTGATCCGCGCCCACCGGCTTCGGGTGGAACGCGGCGACCGGGCGATCGGCGAGGACCACCTGGCCGATGCGATCGAGATGATGGTGCGCGAACGGCAGCCTTCGATTTCTTTCGACCGCGACGCCAAAAACCCCTGGTGAGGCCTTCCCGCCGGCCTTTCGTCGTGGCAGGTTCGCGCCGAATCCGGGGGCACCCGGGAATGGCGCATCGGAGGGCGGGATGATCGATTTTCTGGTGATCGGCGGCGGCATCGCCGGCCTGTCGGCGGGGGCGCGGCTTTCGGCGCATGGGAGCGTGGTGCTGCTCGAATCGGAAGAGGCGCTGGGCTATCACGCCTCGGGCCGGTCGGCGGCGCTCTACGAAGCCAGCTACGGCCTGCCCGCGACCGTGGCGCTGAACGTCGCCTCGGGCCCGTATCACCGCACGAAGAACGGCGGCTACCTCTCTCCGCGCGGGCTTCTGCTGGTCGGGCGCGAAGAGGACGAGGCCAGATTCCGCCACGACCTGGACGATCTCGGCCTTGCTCCGATCACGGTTGACGAGGCGATGGAGATGGTGCCGGTTCTCGACCCCCGGCGGGTGGCGTTCGCCGCCCATCATGCCTCGGCCTGGGATATCGACACCGACCGGATGCTTCAGGATTTCGCCCGCGAGATCCGCCGCAATGGCGGGCAGGTCCTGACCCGCCACGCGGTCACCGCGATTCGCCGCACGCGATCCGGCCACGGCGGCGCCGGCTGGGCGGTCGAGGCGGCCGGCAAGACCTTCGAGGCGCGCCTTCTGGTCAACGCCGCCGGTGCCTGGGCCGACAAGGTGGCCCGGATGGCCGGGGTTGAACCCATCGGCATTACCCCGCTTCGGCGTTCGATGGCGCGACTGCCGGCGCCGGGGGGGATGGACGTGACCGGCTGGCCGATGCTCATGGGCGCGGGCGAGACGTGGTATGCCAAGCCCGATGCCGGCAAGCTGCTGGTCTCGCCCGCCGATGCCGATCCGGTAGAGCCGCATGACGCCTGGGCAGACGACATGGTTCTGGCCGAGGGTCTGGCGCGCTACGAAGAGATGGTGACCGAACCGGTGCGGCGGGTGGAGACCAGCTGGGCAGGGCTGCGCAGCTTCGCCCCCGACCGGGCGCTGGTGCTGGGCCCCGATCCCGACTGCCCGGATTTCGTCTGGAGCGCGGGACAGGGCGGCTATGGCTTCCAGACGGCGCCCGCGGCCTCGCGGCTGCTGTGCGACCTGGTGACCGGGGCGGCGCCAGAGTTGGACGCGGCCACGGTGGCGGCGCTGCGTCCCGACAGGTTCCGGTCATGAGCGGGCGCCGCCGGCCCGAACCGCACAGCCTTGCCCTGCCCGGCCCGGGCGGCAAGCTGATCGCCCCTTCGGCCGAACGCAATGTGGGCGCGCTGTGCGATCTGCTGGAGCATGTGGCCCCGCGCGAAGGTCGGGCGCTGGAAATCGCCAGCGGCACCGGGCAGCACGTGGTCGCCTTTGCCGCCCGCCTGCCCGGCCTGCACTGGCAGCCCACCGAACCCGCGCCCGAACGCCGCGCCTCGATCGCCGCCCATATCGCGGAAGCGGGGCTGCCCAACATCGCGGCGCCGATCCCTCTGGATGCCACCGCGCCGGGCTGGGGCGCGCGG
>JALTNO010000354.1 GCA_027000645.1 Paracoccaceae bacterium
CCGCCCGCCCGATCCCGACACGCCCCCCTTCATCTTGCCTGCAAATACTCCGGGGGTGCGGGGGCAGCGCCCCCGCGAAACGCCCCTCACGACAGGTCCCGCCTCCGCAACGCCGCCCGCCCCTCCTGCCGCAGCGGGCGTGTTGACGAATCAGGGCCGCTCTGCCCCTCTCGACCGGCAGACAACCCCCGTGCGCGAGGACGACCATGAGGCTTTCGCATCGCATCACCCATCTGACCGGCGGCGGGTCCGACGGATGGGGCGTCTTCTACCGCGCGCGGAAAATGATCGAAAACGGCGTGCCGGTGACCGAACTCACCATCGGAGAGCACGACATCCGCACCCACCCGTCGATCCTGGAGGCCATGCACAGGGCGGCCATGGAGGGGCACACCGGCTATGCCATGGTGCCGGGCACCGACAGCCTGCGCGACACGGTGGCGGCGCGGGTGCAGGCGCGCACCGGCGTGCCCACCAGCCGCGACAACGTGCTGGTCACGCCCGGCGGCCAGGCTGGCCTGTTCGCGGCCCATCACGCGGCCTGCGACGAAGGCGATGCGGCGCTTTTCATCGACCCCTACTACGCCACCTATCCCGGCACCATCCGCGGCGTCGGCGCCCGCCCGGTGGCGGTACCGGCCCGGCCGGAAAACGGCTTTCAGCCCGACGCCGCTGAAATCGACCGGGCCGCTGCCGCGCATGGGGCGGTGTCGCTGCTGATCAACAGCCCCAACAACCCCACCGGGGTGGTCTATGCGCGCGAGACCTTCGAATCCATCGCCTCGGTCTGCCGCGCCCGCGGGATGTGGCTGATCTCGGACGAGGTCTATGACACCCAGGTCTGGGAGGGCAGCCATCTGTCGCCCCGCGCCCTGCCGGGTATGGTGGAACGCACGCTGGTCGTGGGGTCGATGTCCAAGTCCCACGCCATGACCGGGTCGCGCTGCGGCTGGATCGTCGGACCGGAAGAAGCGATCGCGCATCTCGTCAACCTGGCCACGCACACCACCTACGGCGTTCCCGGCTACATCCAGGACGCTGCCGTCTTCGCCCTGAATGCGGGAGGCCGGCTGGAAGAGGAGGTCGCCGCCCCCTTCCGCCGCCGCCGCCGCCTGGCGCAGGAGATTCTCTCCCGCCAGAACGCGGCCCGCCTGATCCCGTCCCAGGGGGCGATGTACCTGATGCTCGACATCCGCGCGACCGGGCTGAGCGGCGAGGCGTTTGCCATCGAGTTGCTGGAACGGCACCGGATTGCGGTCATGCCCGGCGAAAGCTTCGGCCGCGCGGCGGCCGGTCATGTCCGGGTCGCCATGACCATCGCCGATGAGGTCTTCGCCGAGGCGCTGGGCAGAATATGCGAATTTGCCGCATCGCTCGCTGCCGCGCGCACGGGGGCATGAACGGGGGCATGAACGGCACCCAAGCAGGGGCCTGAACCGCCACCGTCCGCTGGCGCCGTCAGAACTTCAGCGCAGCGCCGAGATCGAGGCGGTTTCGGCGAATGTCCAGGCCGAAACCCTCGCCCCGGCCGAACTCGTATCGCATTCCGCCCTGCCCGAAAGTCAGCCTGCCGAGCGGCCCAAGGGACATGCCCAGCCCTTCGAACATCCCTGCCCGACCGGCCTGCTCGCCGCTCTGCCGGCCGTCACCGGCCCGGATCGCGCCCTGGCCGCGCCGGTATGGGCCGCCCCGCAGCCCGCCCGGCACCCGCCACGGCGCGAAACCGGCAAGACCCGTTCCGGTCATGCCACTGACGAGGGCAAGGCCGGACCCCGAGGGAAATCGGTACGGCCCCACCCCCGCCGGCAGCGGTCGTTGCATGGCAGCCCCCCCTGCGGAGACTGCGGCCCCACTTCGGCGCCGGCGCTCGCCGGGCCCGCCGCGAACACCACTGATGCCAAAAGCGGCAACCATCGCTTCAATGATCTCCCCTCCGCTGGCGAAGCACGCCACTCGTTCCCGGGGCTCCTCCCGGTTTCCCCTTCGTCACACAAGCTTGCCACGCGCCCCGCAGGGCTGTCCTTGATCTCGGTCAGGCAGGTGCGGACCCGGCCGGGAGCGGCGAGAATGCCGGTTTCCGACGTCGCGTCGCAAACGGGACAGACCGGGGCGCCGAACGCTGGCGAGACTGCGGAAAAACGCGGGAACGGGACATGCCGGGCGATCTGTGGAGAATCAGTCTTGTGGACCGAACCATCGGCGCCGCCCGTGGCAGGGCCGCCCGGGGCCGTCCGCCATCCGTCAGAGAACCCGCCGGCCCGCAGGCGCCGGTCAATCGCAACTGACGGAACACCATATCGGAACGAGACATGACAGACCGCCCCCGCACCCGTTCGCGCTGCGGCGGCCGCGCCGCCCGCCGGGCCGCGCGCGCAGGCGCCCTGCCCGACCATCTGCGCCCCGTTCGTCCCGGCCTGAGCGGCGGACAATACCGCCCGCTGTCGGAGCGGGACATGGAGTGCATACATCACGCCGCACTCGATGCGCTGGAACGAATCGGGCTGGCCGACGCGCCCGAAAGCGGCGCCGCGCGCCTTGTCGCCCGGGGATGCGTGCAGGGTGAGGACGGGCGAATCCGGTTTCCGCGGGCGGTGGTCGAGGACGCCCTGGCCCGGGCGAATCGCGAGGTCGTGCTGTACAGCCGCGACGGCCGGCACGATCTCGACCTTTCGGGCACGCGGGTGCATTTCGGCACCGCCGGAGCCGCGGTGCACCTGGTGGATGCCTTGACCGGCGACTACCGCGACAGCACGCTGGCCGATCTGTTCGACGCCGCCCGCATCGCCGACCGGCTGGACAACATCCACTTCGTGCAGCGCCCCATGGTGGCCCGCGACATCGCCGACAACCGCGAGATGGACCTCAACACCATCTATGCATGCTGTGCCGGCACCACCAAGCATGTGGGCACCTCGTTCTGCGACCCCGATTTCGTGGCCGACGGGCTGGAGATGCTGCACATGATCGCGGGCGGCGAAGAGAAATGGCGCGCCCGGCCATTCGTGAGCAATTCCAACTGCTTCGTCGTCCCGCCGATGAAATTCGCGACCGAATCCTGCAAGGTGATGGAACGCTGCATCGAAGGCGGGATGCCGGTGCTGCTGCTTTCGGCGGGCATGGCCGGAGCGACCGCGCCCTCGACGATTGCCGGCGCCATCGTGCAGGCGGTGGCCGAATGCCTTGCAGGGCTGGTCTATGCGAATGCGGTCCGGCCCGGGCATCCGGTGGTGTTCGGCACATGGCCCTTCGGGCTGGACCTGCGCAGCGGCGCCATGACCGGGGGCTCGGGAGAACAGGCGCTGCTGACCGCCGGCTGCGCGCAGATGCACCATTTCTACGGCCTTCCCGGCGGTGCCGCGGCAGGGATCGCGGATGCCAAGCTGCCCGACATGCAGGCGGGGTGGGAGCAGATGTGTTCCAACGTGCTGGCCGGGCTGGCCGGGCTGAACATGGTCTACGAGGCGGCGGGAATGCACGCTTCCCTTCTGGGGTTCTGCCATGAATCGCTGATCCTCGGCGACGATCTGATCGGGCAGGCGCTGCGCTGCGTGCGGGGAATCGAAGTCAGCGAGGAGACGCTGGCGCTCGACCAGATCGCCGAGGTCTGCCTGGGCGGGAGCGGGCATTACCTGGGCACCGCGCAGACGCTGGCGCGCATGCAGGCCGATCATGTCTATCCGGTCTGCGCCGATCGCAGCTCACCGAAGGAGTGGGTCGAAAGGGGCCGTCCCGACCCGATCGGCCGGGCAGTGGCGAGAAAGGAGGCGATCCTTGCCGAACGTCCCGCCGCCCGGTTCGATGCGCGGACCGATGCGGCCATCCGGGCGCGGTTCCGAATTCACCTGCCGGCCTGAGCGGGCGCCGGACCTTCCCGGGCTCCGGCCCGCGGCCGTGACCCGTGTCGGTATTTCGTGGCGGTATTTCGTGGGGGCTCTGCCCCCACACCCCCGGGATATTTGAAGCCAGAAAAAGATCGGGTGGCGAATGGGCAGACCGCGGAGGCGGTTCAGCACCAGCTCGCTTCGTTGCGCGCCGGGTTGCGGAGAAGTTCGTGCACGTTCGCTTCGAGCAGGCGGTAACCCACATTTCCGAACAGACGCTGGCGGCCTTCGTTCATGATGAAGGTGGGGCTGCCGGTCACGTTCTGCTGCTGGGCCAGATGCAGATCCGCCGCCAGCGCCCCGATTGCGGCGGTGGACAGGAGGCGCTCGCGCAGGGCCTCGGGGTCCAGTCCCAGCGAGGTTGCGATTGTGCATTGCACCTGCCAGTCGGCAATGTCGCGCGCTTCGGCAAAGAAGGCATGGCGCAGCGCCGAAGCGGCCCTGGAGGACAGCCGCTCCGGATAGGGCGTTCCGGCACCAGGTGTTTCGAACGTTTCCACCGCCTTGACAAAGAGATGCGCGCCGGCCGAAGTGGGCGGCCGGGCCTCGAGCCAGACCCGGTCATGCAGCTGGATATGGGGGAATTTTTCGGCGACCTCGCGCAGGTGCCTGTTGAAGCCCTCGTAACCGCCGCGATCGGCCCAGTTCACCCCGATCTTGGTCCGGGTATCGGGAAAGACGCTGCAGAAATGCGCCTCGATCTCGATCCGGGTGCCGAAGGTGGTGGCAAGCTCCGCCACGCGGCGTTCGGCCACGTAGGCCCAGATGCACAGGATGTCGGAGAAATACTGGATGCGGATGGCGGTCATGGGCGACTCCGGTTGCGGATGTGGGGTGAGACTGCCCCGGCGCGGGGAAAAATGCCATAGCCGGCGCCACGAAAAAAACGGGGGGCATCACGCCCCCCGTGGAAGTTTCGCCGTCCCGGCTCGGTTGGTTACCGCCCGGAGGTTCATTGCCTGCGGCCGGGCCGGCGTGAGGGGCGAGCGCACCCGCCCCGGGGTCGGTGCGGGAAGGGCCGGGCATTGCCGTCCCATCCCGTTTCGAAAGACCCGGAAAGCCCAGGTTTTCCGGACCTTTGCGCGCCATTCCTGGCGCGGTTGCGTCAACTGCAGCCCGAGGTGGCGCCGCAGGTGTTGCACTTCATGCAGGTGCCGTTGCGCACCAGCGTGTAATTGCCGCATTCGCCGCAGGGATCGCCTTCATAGCCCTGGATGCGGGCCTTGGTGCGGGCATCGATCGCGGTTGCGCCCGTGCCCGTGCCGCCGCCTGCGCCCACCGCCACCAGTTCCGGCTCGGGGCTGGCGGCAGTGCCCTCAAGCGCGGCCGAAGTCGCGCCCTGCCCGCCCTGAAGCACCACCAGCTCCTGCGGCAGGCGCTTGCGCAGATAGCCCGACGAGCTGATCTGCTTGAGCACTTCCAGCGACCGCGAGGCGGCGCTTTCCGACAGTTCCCGGATGTTGGCGACGCCGTCCTCCTCGCCGCGGCCGAGATCGTCGAAGGTGGCACCCTGGGGCTTCACATGGGCCAGATCGGTGCGGTCGAGATAGGACACCGCCAGTTCGCGGAACACATAGTCGAGGATCGAGGTGGCGTTCTTGATGCTGTCATTGCCCTGCACCATGCCCGCGGGTTCGAACTTGGTGAAGGTGAAGGCATCGACGAATTCCTCGAGCGGCACGCCGTATTGCAGGCCGACGCTGACGGCGATGGCGAAGTTGTTCATCATCGCCCGGAAGCCGGCGCCCTCCTTGTGCATGTCGATGAAGATTTCGCCCAGCGTGCCGTCCTCGTATTCGCCGGTGCGCAGGTAGACCTTGTGCCCGCCGACGATCGCCTTCTGGGTATAGCCCTTGCGGCGGTGCGGCATCTTCACCCGGTGGCCGCGGATGATCTCCTTGACCACCACCTTTTCCACCACCTTCTCGGCCACCGTGGCGGCCTTTTCGACCGGCGTGCCGCTTTCCAGCACCTGAGCCGCCTCGTCGTCGTCCTCGACCAAGGCCGCCGCCAGCGGCTGGCTGAGCTTGGAGCCGTCACGGTAGAGCGCATTGGCCTTGGTGCCCAGGGACCAGCTGAGCTCATAGGCCTTCTGGCAGTCCTCGATGGTCGCATCGTTGGGCATGTTGATGGTCTTGGAAATGGCGCCCGAGATGAAGCTTTGCGCCGCCGCCATCATGGTGATGTGGCTTTCCACCGACAGGAACCTCCGGCCCTTCTTGCCGCAGGGGTTGGCGCAGTCGAACACGGGGTAATGTTCCACCCGCAGATGCGGCGCCCCTTCCAGCGTCATGGTTCCGCAGACATGGTCATTGGCGGCGTCGATGTCGGCGCGGGAAAAGCCCAGATGCCGCAGCATGTCGAAGGTCGGATCGTTCAGCTTTTCGGCCGGGATCTTCAGCACGTCGCGGCAGAACTCCTCGCCCAGCGTCCACTGGTTGAAGACGAAGCGGATATCGAAGGCCTGCCCCAGCGCCGCGTCGATCCTTTCCAGCTCGGCCGGGCCGAAGCCCCTTGCCGCCAGCGTGGTGTGGTTGATGGACGGCGCGTTGCCGATGGTGCCATGCCCCACCGCGTAGGAAATGATCTCTTCGATCTGGGCACTGGAATAGCCCAGCTTTTCAAGTGCGGCGGGCACGCTGCGGTTGATGATCTTGAAATAGCCGCCGCCTGCGAGCTTCTTGAACTTCACCAGCGCGAAATCGGGCTCGATCCCGGTGGTGTCGCAGTCCATCACCAGCCCGATGGTGCCGGTGGGTGCGATCACCGTGGCCTGGGCGTTGCGGAACCCGTGTGCCTCGCCCAGGGCCAGCGCCTCGTCCCAGGCCGACATGGCCAGATCGACCAGCTTCGGGTCGGGGCAGTTGGCGTGATCGAGCGGCACCGGCTTGACCGACAGGCCTTCATATCCGTCGGATGCGCCATGGGCGGCGTTGCGATGATTGCGGATGACCCGCAGCATGTGTTCGCGGTTGGCCTCGAAGCGGGCGAAAGGCCCCAGTTCCGAGGCGATCTCGGCGCTGGTGGCATAGGCCACGCCGGTCATGATCGCGCTCAGCGCGCCGCACATGGCCCGGCCCTGCGGGCTGTCATAGGGGATCCCGAGATTCATCAGCAGCCCGCCGATATTGGCATAGCCCAGCCCCAGCGTGCGGTAGTCGTAGGAGCGCTGCGCGATCTCCTTCGAGGGGAACTGCGCCATCATCACGCTGATTTCCAGCGTCAGCGTCCACAGCCGCGTGGCATGCATGTAGGCATCGACGTCAAAGCGGCCGTCCTTGAGGAAGGCCAGCAGGTTCATCGAGGCCAGGTTGCAGGCGGTATCGTCGAGGAACATGTATTCCGAGCACGGGTTGGAGCCGCGGATCGGGCCGTCCTCGGGGCAGGTGTGCCATTCGTTCACGGTGTCGTGGAACTGGATGCCGGGATCGGCACAGGCCCAGGCGGCATGGCCGATCTGGTCCCACAGGTCGCGGGCGCGCACCACCTTGGCCACCTTGCCGTCGACGCGGTTGATGAGCGGCCAGTCGGCATCCCGTTTCACCGCCTCGAGAAAGGCGTTGGTGACCCGAATCGAGTTGTTGGAGTTCTGCCCCGACACGGTGTTGTAGGCTTCCGAATCCCAGTCGGTGTCATAGGTGGGAAACTCGATCCCCGTATGGCCCTGGCGGGCATAGTCGAGGATGCGCTTGATGTAGGTTTCCGGGATCATGTTGCGCTTGGCATCGCGGATCGCCGCCTTCAGCGCGGCATTCCTGGCCGGGTCATACGCGTCCTCCGCGGCCCCGTCCCACTGGCCGATGGCCTTGAAGATGGCGTTGAGCTTCTTCTCGTGCATCTTCGAGCCGGCGACCAGGCTGGCCACCTTCTGCTCTTCCAGCACCTTCCAGTTGATGAAGTCCTCGATATCGGGGTGATCGGCATCGACAATCACCATCTTGGCCGCGCGCCGGGTGGTGCCGCCGGACTTGATGGCACCTGCCGCACGATCCCCGATCTTGAGAAAGCCCATCAGCCCCGACGACTTGCCGCCGCCCGAGAGTCGCTCGCCCTCGGCCCGCAGGCTGGAAAAGTTGGTACCGGTACCGCTGCCATACTTGAACAGCCGCGCCTCGCGCACCCACAGATCCATGATGCCGCCTTCGTTGACCAGATCGTCCTTCACCGACTGGATGAAGCAGGCATGGGGCTGGGGATGTTCATAGGCCGATTTCGACTTCACCAGCTTGCCGCTGCGATGATCGACGTAATGGTGCCCCTGGGCCGGGCCATCGATGCCATAGGCCCAGTGCAGGCCGGTATTGAACCATTGCGGGCTGTTGGGCGCGGCGCGTTGGGTGGCCAGCATGTGGCGCATCTCGTCGAAATAGGCGCGCGCGTCCTCCTCGGAGGAGAAATAGCCGCCCTTCCAGCCCCAGTAGGCCCAGGCCCCGGCCAGCCGGTCGAAAACCTGCCTGGCCGAGGTTTCGCCGCCGGTTTCCACGTTCCTGTCCGCCGGAGCCGACCGCCACAGGAATTCGGGCACGCCCCTCTCGCGCACCTTCTTCAGGCGCGAGGGCACGCCGGCCTTGCGAAAATACTTCTGCGCAATGACGTCGCAGGCAACCTGGCTCCAGCCGGCGGGAACCTCGATATCGTCCAGCCGGAACACCACCGTGCCATCCGGGTTGCGGATCTCGGAAGAAGTGCGGGTGAACTCCACCCCCGCATACGCATCTTTCCCTGCCTCGGTGAACTTTCTTTCGATCTTCATTTCACTGCCTCTGTCCCAGCATTTCATGTCCCCCGTGTCCGGGGCTGTTGCCCCCGCATTCCGGGCGCCCTCGTCGCCCGGCAACCGGCCTGAACGACGGAAAAGACATCCCCGCAACGACCCGACAGCGGGTCGCCCTGACGGCGTGCGCGCCTTGAATTCCGCGTGATGTGTTTCCCGCCATGCCCCGCCGTACCCTGGGCCTCAACACCAGATGTAGTGGCAACGTGACCGGCAGACACAATCTGGCGTATGATCCCATAGTTGGCAACGGATTTTTTACCCCGTTGGCGGACTCTTTTCTGTTGACTGGCACTGCGGCCACAGGGGCGATCGGCGGGGGCGATTCATCCACAGGCCGCCGGCAGGTGGTGCCCGGGGCGGCCCGGCGTTGGAAAATGCCCTGTTTTGCGGGTTCTGCGGGATTTGCCGGAGGTGATGCCGCAAACGCCCCGGCGGGCGGCGCGGCCCCGGCGGCGCCCGCCGGGGCGCGAGAGGCGCGATCCGAGCGGGCAACACGGCGACTCGCAGCTGCTGAGAGGGTGCGGGCGAATCAGGGAATCACGGCGGGGAAATGGTCGGGACGGCGAGATTCGAACTCACGACCCCCTGTACCCAAAACAGGTGCGCTACCAGACTGCGCCACGTCCCGGACCGTGCGCCTGTCTAGCCGGGCGGCAATGGTTTGAAAACCCCTAACAGGGCCACGCGGCCGGGCCTCCGGCGAAAACCGGATGCCGCACCAGCGTGCCTTCGGTGATGCCATAGCGCCGGGTCAGCCCGCCGTTGATCTCGAGCACCGCGAAGACGCCGTCGCCCCCGTCGATCGGCCGCAGATCGCCCGGCTGCGCCATGCTGTGAATGCGCGTCACCCGCCCGGTGCGGTCGATGAACAGCATGTCCAGCGGAATGAGCGTGTTCTTCATCCAGAACGATGCCCGCCCCGGCTTTTCATAGACGAACAGCATCCCCGCCCCGCGCGGCAGGCTTTCGCGGAACATCAGCCCGCGCGCCCGCGTCTGCGGCGTATCGGCGATCTCGACGGTGAAGGCCAGCTGCCCCCACTCGCCGGACAACTCCAGCCGGTCCTCGCGGCAGGGCGTCGCCGCCGAAGCCATGCCCGCAAGCAACATCCCGGCCAGCGCCAGGACGAAAGCCAGGGCCACGCGCCCCGGCAATGCGGGCTTGCGCTCAATCCGCATCACGAGGCACCGCCGATTCCCAGGCCAGTATCTCGGCCGCCAGAAGCCCCCGACGGCCTTCCAGCACGCGAAGCGCTACCGCCTCGCCCGGCAGCAGGTCGGACAGGCCCGACTGCCGCAGCACCTCGATATGCAGGAAGATGTCCTCCGGGCGTCCGAACAGGTTGGCAAAGCCGAATCCCTTACCCTTGTCGAACCATTTCACCCGCGCCGGCTGCAACGGCTGGGCCCGAATATCCTCGGGATCCAGCCCGGCAAGATCGGCCAGCGGCATGCCCTCGCCCCGATCGGGAGGCATGATGCCGAGGACTTCCACCGCCTGGACGCCGCGGCTGGTCCGCGCGGTCACGATCTCGATGATCGAACCGTCGGCGACCGAGCTCTGGCCGAAATTCCGCAAGACATTGACATGCAGCAGGATATCCGGCCCGCCCGTGTCGGCCACGACGAAGCCGAACCCCTTGCCGGGGTCGAACCACTTCACCACGCCACGCACGTGATGCAACGAATTGAGATCTTCAGCCACTTCCGGTCACTTGCTCAACGCCATCCCCCAAGACACCCTCTTGCGCCAGAAACGGACGGCATTTCAAGAGGAAAATCCATTTTCGTTCCGTCAATTTCCGGCGCCCTCCCCGCGGCGGCGTCACGGACTCAGCCGGGTCACGTCCCATGCCGAGTCCGGGTCGCGCCTGCGCCAGACGAACCGGTCATGCAGCCTGAACGCCCCATCGGCCCAGAACTCGATCTCCACCGGCCGCAGCCGGTAGCCGCCCCAGAAGGGCGGCCGCGGCGGATTGGTGCCGAAGCGCGCAGTCATCCGCGCCACCTCGGCCATCAGGGCCGACCGGCTGGCCAGCGGCTGCGACTGGTGCGAAGCCCAGGCGCCAAGCCGGCTTTTTAGCGACCGCGAGGCGAAATAGGCGTCGGCCTTGGGGCCGTCCTCGCGGCTGACCAGCCCCCGCACCCGAACCTGCCGGCGCAGCGATTTCCAGTGCATCACGAAGGCCGCCTTGCCGGCCCCGTCCAGCTCCCGCGCCTTGGCGCTTTCGTAATTGGTATAGAACAGGAAGGCGTCGGCCTCGA
>JALTNO010000355.1 GCA_027000645.1 Paracoccaceae bacterium
GTCCTGTGCCGCCTTCTTGTCCGAAATGTCCCTGATGGTCATCAGAAAGCGGGGGGCGTAGCCCTCGGGATGGATGAGCTGGATGGTAATCTCGCCCGGGACCCAGTTTCCGTCTTCGCGCTGGAAGTTGCGCTCGAAACTTGCCTTGGTCCTGTCGCCGCTGATCAACGGTGTCAGGACAGAGCGACATTCCTCTTCGGACAGGCTGTTCTTCAGATCGGTCGGGACAAGGTCCAGAATCTCGTCCTCGGTCAACCCGTTACGGCGCAGCGCGGCCTTGTTGGCATAGAAAAAGCGCCTGCTGTCCGGCCAGAACATGTAAACCTCGTGCTCGACGTGATCGAGCGTGAATTCCAGCTCCCGGATCTGTTCCTCGGACTTCCTTCGCTCCGATATGTCCTGGGCAGTGGTAAAGATGAGGGCCTCGTCGGTACCCGGCCGCCTGACGAGGTGAAACGTGACCTCGACCGGACGGCCGTTCCTGTCGATCAGTTCATGGGTCAAATGGTCGGCCTTGCCCGTGAACAGCGGCGCGACCAGGCTGCGATAGCCGTCCTCGTCAAGATCGCTCAATGCCTCGAGCGGCGTCCTGGTGCGATATTCCGCATCCGACCAGCCGAACCGCCTTTTCGCGGCCCGGTTCAGATAGACGAAATGCAGGGTGGCCGGATCGATCATGGTCACCGACACGGGCAGAAGGTCGAACGTGTCGTGAATTTCGGCAATCCGATGGCTGGAATCGTCGATCTTCCGGATCGGGGAATCGGCGCCGTGCGGTGTTCGCGAAGATTGAGAAGCCTTGGTCATGGTCTTGTCTGTGCTGCCTGACATGCGACACGCAGGCGTCCTGGTGGGTCTGGATGCGTTCCTCCTTATTTCCAGCTGCTTGCGTCAGAACGGCTTGCAGGAAAAACATTCGAGGGGCCCGCGGATGACATGTCCGAGGGGTCTTGCTGGTCCATATTTCCTGGGAGTGTCTGGGTCGTCGGTCTTGGGTCTTGGTCGTGGTCGCTCGTCTGATTTCATCGCAAATGATGTATGCATGATACGGGCGACAATGTGTTCGTGAAGGGGCGGGCGGATGCGCGTGGCTCCGGAAACCGTTTCGGCGAAGGAAACGGCCGGTCGTTCACTTCGCAAGAGAAAAGCCTAACGGTTTGCGGACGTGATCAATTTTCCGCGCCCCACATGGGCTGATGCAGAATTGCAACATGTTTGAAAAACTTTTCCCAGGGAGCACAAGGGCCTGCAGGTGGTCCGGAATGCCCCCGCGATGCCGGTCTTGGCCGAGACGGGCTCGGTCGGGGTCGGGTCATTGCGCGGCATCATGGCGGTGGGCGACTGACGTCGTGAAGCCCCGAAGGAACGGCGGTTCGGGGCGGGAACTGTAACCCGTTTCCGAAAAACTCGTTGAAATCAATGGCGGTGGCGCACCTGAGAGGATTCGAACCTCTGGCCTCTGCCTTCGGAGGGCAGCGCTCTATCCAGCTGAGCTACAGGTGCCTTGCCAGGCGGGGTATAGCCGCGCCCCGGCCCTCTCGCAATCGCAAAATTCGCCGCCGCGAAGGGAAATGCGATCAGCAGAACAGATCGTGGGCCAGTTCCAGCGCCTCCACCAGCCGGTCCACCTCTTCGCGCGTATTGTACAGCCCGAACGAGGCCCGGCAGGTGGCACTCAGCCCGAGGCGCTCCATCAGCGGGCCGGCGCAGTGGTGGCCGGCGCGCACCGCCACCCCCTTCTTGTCGAGGATGGTCGAGATGTCATGGGCATGCGCCGCGCCCTCGAGCGTGAAGCTGAAGATCGCCGCCTTGCCCGGTGCCGTACCCTGCAGATGAAGCCAGTTCAGCCCCTCCAGCCGCGACTGCGCATAGTCGCGCAAGGATGCCTCGTGGGCGGCGATGGCGTCCATGCCCAGATCCATCAGGTATTCCAGCGCCACCCCCAGTCCGATCGCCTGAACGATGCCCGGCGTGCCAGCCTCGAACTTCATCGGTGGATCGTTGTAGATCACCTCGTCGCGGGTGACCTCCTTGATCATGTCGCCGCCGCCGAGAAAGGGGCGCATCTGGTCCATGCGCTCCCTGCGGATGTAGATCGCGCCCGAGGCCGAGGGACCGTAAAGCTTGTGCCCGGTGATGGCATAGAAATCGCAGCCGATATCGTCCACGTTCACCGGCATGTGCACCGCGCCCTGGCTGCCGTCCACCAGCACCGGCACGCCCCTGTCATGGGCGCCCCGGGTGATCGCTTTCACGTCCACCACCGTGCCCAGAACGTTCGAGACATGGGTCACCGCGACCAGCTTCGTCCTGGGTCCGATGGCGTCGATCACCGCCTGCGGATCGAGCGCGCCGTCATCGGCCATATCGACCCATTTCAGCACCACGCCCTGGCGTTCGCGCAGGAAATGCCAGGGCACGATATTGGCATGATGCTCCATCACCGAAAGGACGATCTCGTCACCCGCCTGCAGCCGCGGCATGGCCCAGCCATAGGCGACCATGTTGATGCCGAAGGTCGATCCGGTGGTGAGGACGATCTCTTCCTCGTCCCGGGCGCCAAGGAACCGCGCCACGATGCCGCGCACGGCCTCGTATTTCTCGGTCGCGATGTTGGACAGGTAGTGCAGCCCGCGATGGACGTTTGCGTATTCCTCGGCATAGGCGCGGGTGACGGCGTCGATCACCACCCGCGGCTTCTGCGCCGAGGCCCCGTTGTCCAGATAGGTCAGCGGCCGCCCGTTCACCTCGCGCGCGAGAATCGGAAAGTCGGCGCGGATCGTCTCGACGTCATACATGATGCACGGATCCCAGCATGGGCCCTCCGACAAGGGCAATGAACATGGATGTGGCGACAACCATGGCCAGGGCCGCCACGATCAGAACTCCGGCAGCCCGGCCCAGACCGTCCAGCCCGTGCGCCTGGGCAATGAAATGCAGCAGGATCCAGATGCCGACCACGGTGGCCGCCATCACCAGCACCACCGACAGGACCGGAATGGTCAGCACCAGCACGAGAGAGGCCGCCTGGACCGCCAGGCGCAGATACTGGAACCAGACCATCACCACCAGCACCCGGTCGAACTCGCCCAGTCCTCCCAGCAGCCGGCCGGCCCATGACAGCGCCATCACGAAGACGACCATGCCCAGCACCACCAGCGCGAAATAGACCAGCGGCGAACGCATGATGCCGGGGAACATCTCGGGCGCGGGCAGAGCCATGTTCGACAGCGAAAACAGTATCGCGTTCAGCGCCGCCGCCAGCAGCAGCGCCATCCACACCGCCTGACGGGGCAGGTCCGCGGCGATCAGCTGCCGCGCGGCGCCGGCGGGGTCGGTCAGCGTTGCCACGAACAACGCGCGCAGATCACCGGGTGTCATGTATCAGCCCTTTCCGATTCGAACAGGCAGGAGGCCCAGAACCACAGGAATATGGCCAGCCACAGAACATCCACAAGGGTCAATCCCGCCCCGGGGCCGATCATGCCCGCCACCAGACCGCGCAGCAACAGCAGCGGCGAGGCCGCCAGCAGCGCCCAGAACAGCGCCAGCCGCGCCCCGTACCAGCTGCCGCGACCGCCCAGCAGCCGCGCCAGCAGGTGCGAGAGCGCCGCCACCCCATAAAGCAGAAGAGGCAGGATCACCACCGTTCCCAGCAGCGCCCCGCCCAGAAGCGGATTGAGGTCCGTGCCTTCGAGATATGACTTGCGCGCCAGCGCCGGCATCTCGGCGGTGAAGGCCAGCAGGCAGAATCCCATCAGGAAGGCCAGCGCGCGGTCTTCGCGCTGGCCCATGGCCAGAAGCCGCCGCATGACCCGGCGCGGCCCACGCCAGGTGGCCACGATGTCCAGGGTGACCGACATCAGCGATGACGCGCAAGCCAGCCCCGGACGCGCCCGGCTATTTCCTCGGCCAGCGCGGGGTCCTCGATCTCGTCCATGGCCTCGGCCAGGAAGGCCAGCGTCAGAAGATCCGTGGCCTCGCCCTCGGGCACCCCGCGCGAGCGCAGGTAGAACAGGGCCTCCTCGTCGATGGCGCCGCTGGTCGAACCGTGGCTGCAGGCCACGTCATCGGCGTAGATCTCCAGCTCGGGCTTGGCAAGGAACTGGCTGTCCCCGTCCAGAAGCAGCGCCTGGCTGATCTGGTAGCCGTCGGTCTTCTGCGCCCCCTCGCGCACCAGGATCTTGCCCTGAAAGACGCCGGTGGCGCCGTTGCGAAGCACCTTCTTGAACACCTGCCGGCTTTCGCAGCCCACCGCATCGTGGGTGACGAACACCGTGTCGTCATGGTGGAAATCGCCATCCCCCACGCAGGCCCCGGCCACGTGCGCCACCGCCTCGTCGCCGGTGAATTCCACCACCACCTCGTTGCGGGTGAGCACGCCGTTGACGGTCAGGGTGAAGCATTTGAGCATCGATTCCCGCCCCAGCCGGGCAAAGACATGGGTGGCCGCGCGGCGTTCGTGGTCGCGCCCCTGAGTGCGCACCAGGTGCAGCCGGCCGCCATCGGCGATGTCGATCTCCATGCACTTGTTGAACCGCGCCGCCGCCGGGCCGTTTTCCAGGATCGTCGCCTCGGCGCCTTCCTCGACCCGCACCAGGTGATGCAGCACCGCGTCGGATGCCTCCGATTCGTGGCGGTAGATCAGGTTGATCGGCCGCGAGGGCCGCCCGGTGACATGGATCACCACCCCGTCGCCGGCAAAGGCGGTGTTGAAGGCCGCCAGCGGCCGCGGCACCGGTTCGTGCCCGCGCGCCTCCAGCACACCGTAGAGATCCCGCGCCCAGTGAATGTCCTGCTCGCACAGATCCGCGATGCGTTCGATCCGCACGCCCTCCAGCGCAAGATCGTCCGAGGCCTGCGGGTCGAACACCCCGTCCACGAACACGATCTTCAGCCGGTCGAAGGCGTCGAACATGGGTGGTTCGTCCGTGCGCAGCAGCGCCGCCCGGGGCGGTTGCGGCTGAATCAGCGTCTCGGGACGGGTGTATTTCCAGTATTCGTCGCGCCGGGTGGGCAGGCCCATCTGCCACAGCCGGGCAAGCGCGGCCTCGCGCGCGGGTTCGGTGCAACCGCCGCGCGGAATCTCCAGCCCGGCCAGCCGCGCCTCGGTCACGGATTGCTTGCGTTCGGGCAGCGCCATCACATCACCTCGGCCAGAATGTCGGCATAGCCGTTTTGTTCCACTTCCAGCGCCAGTTCCGGCCCGCCGGTCTTGATGATGCGGCCATCGGCCATGATGTGCACCACGTCCGGCGCGATATGGTCCAGAAGCCGCTGGTAATGGGTGATGACGAGGAAGCCGCGATCGGGGCTGCGCAGGGCGTTCACCCCCTCGGCCACCAGTTTCATCGCGTCCACGTCCAGCCCCGAATCGGTTTCGTCGAGGATGCACATGCGCGGCTCCAGCATCGCCATCTGGAGTATCTCGTTGCGCTTCTTCTCGCCGCCCGAAAAGCCCACATTGACCGGCCGCTTGAGCATGTCCGCGTCGATCTTCAGGGTCTTCGCCTTCTGCCGCACCAGCTTGAGGAAGTCGGCGGCGCTGATCTCCTCTTCGCCGCGGGCCTTGCGCTGGGCGTTCACGGCGGTGCGCAGGAAGGTCATGTTGCCCACGCCGGGAATCTCGACCGGATACTGGAAGGCAAGGAACAGCCCGGCGGCGGCGCGCTCCTCGGGCTCCATCTCCAGCAGGTCGCGCCCGTCCAGCGTTGCCGAGCCGTCGGTGACCTCATAGCCCTCGCGCCCCGAGAGCACATAGCTCAGCGTCGATTTGCCCGAGCCGTTCGGCCCCATGATCGCATGCACCTTTCCGGCCTCGACCGTCAGGTTCACGCCCTTGAGGATTTCCTTGTCCTCTTCCTCAAGCTTGACGTGCAGATTCTTGATTTCCAGCATTTTTTCCTCGTCTTTCATGTCCTGTGCCGCGCTTGCGGCGAAACTTTCATGGCCGCTGCATGAGGCGGATGACGCGCGACAGGCGTCCCGGCGGCACCGGCAGCGGCGCCACCTCGAACACCGCCATGCGCCCCGCCATCCCGGCCGGGGGGCCGATGAAGTCCTCGACCTGGTGAAACCAGTTGCGGTGACGGTAGTCGTCGAACAGAAGCGTCACCGGGCGGGAGATGTTGAAGGCCGTGGCCAGCGCGCAACCGACCCGGAACCGGCCATCGACCAGCACCACGTCGGGGTGGCGAAACCCCTCGGTCTCCCAGACTGCCAGCGGGTAGCGGGCAAAGCGTCTCCATGCCCGGTCGTCCACCGGCCGCCCCCATTCCCGGGTCGGGCCGATATCGGCGTGAACGATCTCGACCTGCGAGCCTGCCACCGGCGGGTTGGCGTCGAACCAGCTCCGCATCATCCGCGCCCATTTGCGGTCGCTTTCGACGCTGGTCACCTGCTTGCCCGGCATCTCGGCCGCCAGAACGGTCGAACCGCCCGACCCGTATTCCAGGATCACCGAGGCCCGCCCATAGGCTTCGCGCACGGCCGCGGCCGCCTCCTCCGGCATGGTCAGCACCGGACGCTCCATATCCCCGGCCGCCGGCCTCATCCACCGGACCGCCCGCCGGGTGCGGCACCGGTCGCAGCCCGCGCCGCCACCGTTCCCGCCGTCATCCCACCGACCCTTCCAGCGAGATCGCCACCAGCTGCTGCGCCTCCATGGCGAATTCCATCGGCAGCGCCTGCAACACGTCCTTGCAGAACCCGTTGACCACCAGCGCCACGGCCTCTTCCTCGTCCATGCCGCGCGAGCGGCAGTAGAACAGCTGATCCTCGTCCACCTTCGAGGTGGTCGCCTCGTGCTCGACCCGGGCCGAGTTGTTGCGCACCTCGATATAGGGCACCGTGTGCGCCCCGCACTTGTCGCCGATCAGCAGGCTGTCGCACTGGGTGTAGTTGCGCGCGCCCTTCGCCTTCGGGTGCATCGACACCAGCCCGCGATAGGTGTTCTGGGCGTGCCCCGCGCTGATCCCCTTGGACACGATGCGCGAACGCGTATTGGCGCCGAGATGGATCATCTTGGTGCCGGTATCGGCCTGCTGGTAATTGTTGGTGATGGCGATGGAGTAGAACTCGCCCTGGGATTCGTTTCCGCGCAGGATGCAGGAGGGGTATTTCCACGTCACCGCGCTGCCGGTTTCCACCTGCGTCCACATCACCCTGGAGCGGTCGCCGCGGCAGTCGGCGCGCTTGGTGACGAAGTTGTAGATGCCGCCGCGGCCCTCCTCGTCGCCCGGATACCAGTTCTGCACGGTGGAATACTTCACCTCGGCATCCTCCAGGATGACGATCTCCACCACCGCCGCGTGCAGTTGCGCGGTGTCGCGCTTGGGCGCGGTGCAGCCTTCCAGATAGCTCACATAACTGCCCTTGTCGGCGATGATGAGCGTGCGCTCGAATTGCCCCGTGTTCTCGGCATTGATGCGGAAATAGGTGGACAGTTCCATCGGGCAGCGCACGCCGGGGGGCACATAGACGAAGGAGCCGTCCGAGAACACCGCACTGTTCAACGTCGCGTAGAAATTGTCGGTGGGCGGCACCACCGAGCCGAGATACTTCTTCACCAGCTCGGGATGCTCCCGGATCGCCTCGGAGATCGAGCAGAAGATCACCCCGGCCTTCTTCAGCTCTTCCTGGAAGGTGGTGCCCACCGAGACGCTGTCAAAGACCGCGTCCACCGCCACCCGGCGCCCTTCGGCCGGGGCGGCCTCGGCCCCCTCGACCCCGGCCAGGATCATCTGTTCCTTCAGCGGAATGCCCAGCTTTTCGTAAGTGGCCAGCAGCTTGGGGTCCACCTCGTCCAGCGATTTCGGCTTTTCCTCCATGCTCTTGGGCCGGGCATAGTAGTACTGGTCCTGAAAATCGATCTCGGGGTAATGGACCATCGCCCATTTCGGCTCTTCCATCTTCTCCCAGCGGCGGAAGGCCTGAAGCCGCCACTCGGTCATCCAGTCCGGCTCGCCGTTCTTCTCCGAGATCAGGCGGACGATGTCCTCGTTCACCCCCTTGGGGGCGTATTCCATTTCGATCTCGGTTTCCCAGCCATACTTGTAGGCGCCGCCGACCTCGCGCACCGCATCGACCGTTTCCTTGTCGACGCCTTCCTTGACTTCGTTGTTGTCCAATGCGGCCATGTCCGTTTCTCCTGACCTCACGCCGCGCGGGCGCGATGCTTCTTTTCCTTGTCCAGCCACGTCTCGGCGAAACGCAGCACATCCTCTTCCCGCGTCTGCGGCCCCAACGAGACGCGGATCGCGCTTGCGGCCACCGACTCGTCAAATCCCATCGCCCGCAACACGCGGCTGGCACGCACCTTGCCGCTGGAACAGGCCGACCCGGCGCTGATGGCAAAACCCGCAAGGTCCATCTGCATCACCTGCGTCTCGCCCTTCCAGCCCGGCGTCGCAAGGCACAGCGTGTTGGGAAGCCGTAGCGCATCTTTCCCGACAAAAACAGTCTGTTTCGCACCGGCGGCAAGGGCCTCCTCCAGCAGGTCGCGCAGGCCGGCCACGCGCTCCCACACGCCATCGGCCAGATCCCGCGCCGCCGCCTCGGCCGCCGCGCCGAAGCCGGCAATGCCGATGACGTTCTCGGTGCCCGCGCGCCGGCCCATCTCCTGCCCGCCACCGCGCAGCCGAGCCTCGACCTCCAGCCCGCGCCGCAACACAAGCGCGCCCACCCCCTTCGGCCCGCCCAGCTTGTGCGCCGAGATCAGCGCCATGTCGGCTCCGCACCAGTTGAAGGCCATCGGCAGCTTGCCGAAGGCCTGTGTGGCATCGGTCAGCGCCAGCCCCCGGGGCAGGTCCTGGACGATCCCGGTCTCGGAATTGGCCATCTGCAAGACCGACCGCGCCGGATCGGCCACCTCGACCGAGCCATCCGGGCGAACCGGCAGATCCTCTTCCACCCAGGCTCTGACTGCATCGTGCTCGATCTCCGCCCCGTGCAACGAACGCCCCGCACAGGCCAGCGCCGCCGCCTCGGTCGCGCCCGAGGTGAACACCACCTCGGCCCCTTCGGCCCCGAACGCCGCCGCCACCTGCGCCCGTGCACGTTCCACAAGCGCCCGCGCCGCGCGCCCCTCGGCATGCACCGAGGACGGGTTGCCCGCCACCTCCATCGCCGCGACCATCGCCGCCCGCGCCTCGGCCCGCAAGGGCGCCGTCGCATTGTGGTCCAGATACACCCGCTTCACCGCTTTCCCGCCCGTTTCCCGATCATTTTCTGGCCCCAAATATCCCGGGGAGCGCGAGGGGCAGCGCCCCTCGTACCGACCGGAAACCTGCGCGCCGCAGGCGCGGCTGCCGAGCCTGCCCCGATCATTCCGCGTCCACCACCGAAAACAGCGTCGGAACGGCCGGGCAGGGCGCCAGGTCGTTCTCGATCACATCCGAAAGCCGGGTCTGGTGAAGGAACACGTAAACATGCGCGCTCAGCCCTTCCCACAGCCGGTTGGTCAGCGACTGGGCGCGGCTGCCGCTCGACGCCCCTGACGCGCCCGCCCCCTTGCGCATCGCGTCCACCGTCTCGTCCACGGCGGTCAGAACATCGACCACCCGGATCTCGGAAGCCGGCCGCGCCAGGCGATAGCCGCCCCCCGGCCCGCGCACCGATTCCACCAGCTCGGCGCGCCGCAGCTTGACGAACAGCTGCTCCAGATAGGGCAGGGAGATGTCCTGGCGCTGCGAAATCTCCGCCAGGGTCACCAGCGAATCCGCGGGCTGCAACGCAATGTCGGCCAGCGCGACCATCGCGTATCTTCCCTTCGTGGACAGCTTCATGACCCGATCTCCCAGCCTCCGAACATGCGAAAACATTGACGTTTCGCCCTGCAATGCGTATCTGCGCAGAGACCGCGCACGTCCCGCGTGCGCACCCTCAATTAGAACCGTTCTAATGTCCCCTAGCAATTTTGTCAAGAATTGCACGGGACCGGCGCGGAGACAACAGACAGGATACAAGACTGCCCATGCCCGAGGTCATCTTTCCCGGACCCGAAGGCCGCCTCGAAGGCCGCTACCACCCGCAGAAGGAAAAGGACGCGCCCATCGCGATCGTCCTCCACCCACACCCGCAGTTCGGCGGGACCATGAACAACAAGGTCGTCTACAACCTTCACTACGCCTTCTACAACATGGGCTTTACCGTCCTGCGCTTCAACTTCCGCGGCGTCGGCCGCAGCCAGGGCGAATACGATCAGGGGGTTGGCGAACTTTCCGACGCGGCGGCGGCGCTGGACTACCTGCAATCCATGAACAGCAACTCCAAGCATTGCTGGGTCGCCGGGTTCTCCTTCGGGGCCTGGATCGGCATGCAGCTGCTGATGCGGCGGCCGGAAATCACCGGCTTCATCAGCGTCGCGCCGCCGGCCAACATGTACGACTTTTCCTTCCTCGCCCCCTGCCCCGCCTCGGGGCTGATCATCAACGGCACCAGGGACCGCGTCGCTCCGCCCGCCGATACCGAGGCGCTGGTGGCCAAGCTGCATGAGCAGAAGGGAATCACCATCACCCACCAGCAGATCGAAGGCGCCGACCACTTCTTCCAGGGGCCGCACATGGACACGCTGGTGGAAAACGTCACCGAATATGTCAAACGTCGCCTGACAGAGAACACCCGCTGATGGGCAGCATCGAAACCCTGGCCTCGAAACTGGCCGAAGACACGCTGGAGATCATGGATGCCACCGGCGCGGACCGGCTCTATGTCGAGGTCGGCAACGTGCTCGCCACCGCCTCGCAGACGCTGGAAGAAGCCTACCTGACAGAAATCCGCGTGCGCCTGGCCGAACGCACCGCGCGGCGGTTCCTGGAGCGCCGGGCGGAAGAGCTGCGCACCGGCGGCAGCGCGAAAACGCAAGCCAAGACACCCGCTCCTGCCCCTGCCGCCCCCGGCCGAACCGCCGACGCAACGGAC
>JALTNO010000356.1 GCA_027000645.1 Paracoccaceae bacterium
GGCCGCGCGTGCGCCGCGTGGGGCGGCGCAATGGGCGGGGGCAATACCCCCCTACCACCCCGGCCGCCCGGCCGAAATACGCGAAAATAAATCCCGGAGTCAAGGAGCGCTAACCTGTGCAAAACCGCGACCACTCCCTTCCCTTGTTCCTGTCGCCCGTGCGCGTCCCGCCCAGCGGCCCGCCAAACGCCCGCATCATGCTGGTTGGCGAAGCCCCCGGCCGCGAGGAAGAGGCCCGCGGCCGGCCGTTCGTCGGCGCCAGCGGCCGAGAGCTCGACCTCATGCTGCACGAGGCGGGGATCGCGCGCAGCGACTGCTACGTCACGAACTTTTGCAAGCACCGCCCGGAGGGCAACGACATTTCGCGGCTGTTCGCCAAGCGCCCGCAGCCCGGCTATGTGCAAATCGCGGGGCGCTGGTGCCACCCGATCGTCGAGCGGCTGCTGGCGGAGTTGCACGCCGAGGTGCGCTTGGTGGACCCGGACGTGGTGGTCGCGCTGGGCGACGTGGCGATGTGGGCGCTGTGCGGCAAGTCAGGGATCACGGCTTGGCGCGGCAGCCAGCTCTACACAGCGATTCCCGGCGGCCAGTGGAAGCTGGTGCCGCTGCTGCACCCGGCCTACATCCTGCGCCAGTGGCACATGCGCACGACGACTGTCCACGACCTGCGGGTGCGCGTGCGCGCCGGGCTGAAGCTGGGCCGGGGGCCTTGGCGCGAGCCGGAGCACCGCTTCGACATCCGCCCCTCGGTGCCGCAGATCCTGCGCCGCATCGAACAGCTACGCGCCGAGCCCCCGCCGCAGCTCGCCGTGGACCTCGAGACCCGCGGGGGGCATATAGCGTGCATCGGCCTGGCGTGGTCGCGCACGGAGGCCATGTGTATACCGCTTATGGACGTGCTGCGCAACAGCGGCCACTATTTCGTCGAGCCCGCGGAGGAGCTGGCGGTGCTCGAGGCGGTGCGCGGGCTGCTGCTCGACCCGCGCCAGCGCATCGTCGGCCAGAACTTCGTGTACGACTTGCAGTATCTGAGCCTCTGGCTGCAGTGCCTGCCGCGCGTGAACCTGGACACGATGGTCGCGCATCACGTGCTGTACCCGGGCACCGCCAAGGGCCTGGACGTGCTATCGAGCCTCTACTGCGAGTTCCACCGGTACTGGAAGTCCGAGGGCAAGGAGTGGGACGCGCGGATGCCGGAGGAGCAGCTTTGGGAGTACAATTGCCGCGACTGCGTGGTGACGTATGAGGTTGCGGAGCGACTCCGGCCCCGGCTCGAGGGCGAGTTCGCCGCGCAGTGGCAGTTTTTCATGCACCGGCTGTATCCCGCGGTGGTGTGGATGATGCTCTGGGGCTTGCGCCGGGACGAGCGCGCCCGCAACGAGGTCCGCATGGACCTCCTCCAGCGCATGAGCGAGCTGGAACAGTGGTTCGCGGAGGTTTGGCCGGAGCGCGCCATCGGCGTCAAAAACCCCCGCACCGCCAAACCCTGGTGGCGCAGCCCGAAGCAGCTTGCTACGCTGTTCTACGATGTTCTGGGCGTCAAGCCGGTGCTGAATCGCAAGTCCGGGCGGCCCACCACTGACGACGACGCGCTGCGGACAGTTGCCAAGCGGGAGCCGCTGCTCGCGCCGATTTGCGAGCGGCTGGTCCGATACCGCAGCATGGGCGTATACGTCAATACGTTCCTCGAGGCGCAGGCCGACCCCGACGGGCGGATTCGCACACAGCTCAACCCGGCGGGCACAGAAACCTTCCGGTTTAGCTCCACGCAGACAGCCTTTGGCCGGGGCGCGAATCTGCAAAACATCCCGCGCGACGACGACACCGGGGAGCTGCCGAGCATTCGCCGGCTGTTCGTCCCGGACCCGGGGTATGTGCTGCTCGAGTGCGACCTCGACCGCGCCGACCTGCAGGTTGTAGTGTGGGAGGCCGACGACCAGGAGCTCAAGCAGCGGCTGCGCAGCGGCGAGGACCTGCACATGGCTAACGCGCGGGATATCTGGGGCGAGCAGGCCACCAAACGCCACCGCCAGCTCGCCAAGGGCCTCGTCCACGCGACGAATTACGGCGCCTCCCCGAAGGCGCTTGCGCGCAACTTCGGCATCACTGAGCGTGAGGCGCGGTTTTTCCACGAGCGGTGGTTGGCGCTGCACCCGGGCATCCGCCAGTGGCATCAGCGCACCCTCGAACAGCTGATGACCTCGCGCCAGGTGCGCAATAAGTTCGGCTTTCGGAGGCTGTACTTCGACCGCATCGACAGCCTGCTGCCGGAGGCTCTCGCGTGGCAACCTCAGTCGACGGTCGCTCTCGTGATCGACTGGGGCCTGGTGCGGGTGTTCGAGGAGCTGCCGCAGGTGATCCCGCTGCTGCAGGTGCACGACAGCTTGCTGCTGCAAGTGCCGATGAACCTCTACCCGGCGGTGCTGCCGAGGCTGCGCGACCTGCTGCTCGTGCGGATTCCGTATGACGACCCGCTGATCATCCCCGTGGGCTGCAAGGCGTCGGTGCGCTCCTGGGCCGACGCGATTGAGGTCGACTGGCACACTGGCTTACCGCCCGACGACACCGACCACCCGGAAGCTGCGCGCCTAGCCGAGGTTGTGCGCCGTGGAGGTGTCGGCCGTGCGGTACTTTGACGACTGGATCGCGGCATACCTGGAGTATTGCCGCTTTAGCGAGTCCCCGGATAAATTCCACCGCTGGACGGCGGTCGGTACGGTGGCGGGGGCACTCCGCCGGCAGGTGTGGCTCGACATGGGCTACTTCCAGTGGACGCCCAACTTCTACATCATCTTCGTCGCGCCGCCGGGTATCGTCAGCAAGTCTACCACTATCAACATCGGCATGAAC
>JALTNO010000357.1 GCA_027000645.1 Paracoccaceae bacterium
TCATATCCCAGAAGGTGCATGTGCAGATCGGACGTCGCCAGAATCCGCAGGCGGGCCGTGGCGTCGTCCCCGACCGATTGCCTCATCGCGATCCTCCGCCTGCCCTTGCCAACTGCGCCAACCCATTGAAATTCCATAACCTCGCCAGCCGTCAGAGCAAGGACCGGCCGCAACCGCCCCCGCGATCCCCTTTCGACCGTTGCCGCTTTGCCATTGAAAACCGCCGCCAGCCGTGGCAGCCCCGAAACGGGCAAGGGCGGAGACGATCATGCGGATGGCCGAGCAGGTGACTTTCGCCGGCGTTGGGCTGGATAGGGCGGCGCAGCTGCGCGGGGATGGCGGGGAAATCGCCCGGCTGGCCGCGCGCGAGGACGCCGCCTGCGTGGTGTTGTGGCGCGGCAAGCCGTTGGTGAAGGGCACGAACCGCGACGCGCTGGCCCTTCTGCCGATGACCCACCCGATGCTGCCGGACGAACCGCTGGGCCATCCCGAAGAACCGATCTTTCTGGGGCTGGACACCCGGGCGGGCGGCGCGCCCCGGTTCGCCCGCGACATTTCGTTCTGGAACCCGGAAGGCGCGGACACGGCGGCGCTGGGGCGCATGTTCGACCCGACCGAGCAGCATCACCCGAAGCTGCCCGAAGACCACGTCTTTGCAGATCTGCGCCAGCTGATGGCCCGCCTGTCCGCGCGGCACGCGGAACTGGCCGTCACCGCCAAGGGCCTGACCGAATGGCACGCCACCCACCGCTTCTGCGCGCGCTGCGGGCAGGCAAGCCGGGTGGCGATGGCGGGCTGGCAAAGGATGTGCCCCTCTTGCGGGGCGCCTCATTTCCCGCGCACCGACCCGGTGGTCATCATGCTGGTCACCCATGGCGATTCGGTACTGATGGGCCGCTCGCCCGGCTGGCCGGAAGGCATGTATTCACTGCTGGCCGGGTTCGTCGAACCGGGCGAGACGATCGAGGCCGCGGTGCGCCGCGAAGTGCTGGAGGAAACCGGGGTCCCGGTGGGCAGGGTCGGCTACCTGGCCAGCCAGCCCTGGCCGTTTCCGGCGTCGCTGATGATCGGCTGCCGCGCCGAGGCGCTGGCGACCGGGATCCGTATCGACCCGGTCGAGATCGAAGACGCCTTCTGGGTCGGCCGGTCGGACATGCTTGCCGCCCTTGCCGGGGCGCATCCGCGCATCAGGCCCGCCCGTCGCGGCTCGATCGCGCATTTCCTGTTGTCGAACTGGGTTGCGGACCGGCTGGATTAATAGGACAATCCCGCGCAATCGGACAATCACGACACAGGCAGGAACCCGTGAAGTTTTCGAGCAGGCAGGATATCGAAACGCCCATCGACGAGGTTTTCGGGGTCCTGTCGGATTTCGAATCCGTCGAACGCTCGGCCATTCGTCGCGGCATCGAGATCCGGCGCGGTTCGGACGGCGCGACACCGTCCGAGGGGATGACCTGGGACGCGACCTTCCTGATGCGCGGCAGAACCCGGACGGTCGGCATATGCCTTGAACGGCTCGATCCGCCCAACGCAATGACCTTCGCCATCGCAAGTCCCAGCATCTCGGGCGGGATGGACGTCGAACTGGTCGCGCTGTCGCCGCGGCGGACGCGGATGCTGGTGACAATCGAGATCAGGCCCACGACCCTGACCGGGCGCCTGTTCATCCAGTCCATGAAGCTGACGAAGAAGAAGCTCGACCGCCAGTTCAAGCGGCGCGTCGCGGATTATGCCCGCATGGTCGAGGACCGCTTCACGCGGCTTGCCTGAGATCAGCCGCGCTCGGCCGCGGCCGGGTAGACGCCCAGGATCTCGAATTTCGCGGTGAAATAGCCCAGTTCCTCCAGCGCCAGCCGGACATTGGGATCATCGGGGTGGCCCTCGATGTCGGCATAGAACTGGGTGGCGGTGAAGGACCCGTCCACCATGTAGCTTTCCAGCTTGGTCATGTTCACGCCGTTGGTGGCGAACCCGCCCATCGCCTTGTAAAGCGCCGCCGGGATGTTGCGCACCTGGAACACGAAGGTGGTCATCATCTGCCCCGAGCCCCGGCGCGTGTGATCCGCATCCCGCGACATCAGCAGAAACCGGGTGGTGTTGTGGGCATGGTCCTCGATGTGCCGGGCAAGGATGTGAAGGCCGTTGATCTCGGCCGCCAGATCCGAGGCCAGCGCGCCCAGCGTCCGGTCGCCGCGGGCGGCGATCTCGGCTGCCGCTCCGGCGCTGTCGGCGGCCGCCTCGCCGCGGATGCCATAGCGTTTCAGAAAGGCCTCGGCCTGTGGCAGCAGCACCAGGTGGGCGCGCACGGTTTCGATTTCCTCGATCTGCACGCCGGGCAGCGCCATCAGGTTGATATGCACCCGCACGAAGGCCTCGTCCACGATGAACAGCCCGCTTTCCGGCAGCAGGCGGTGGATGTCGGCCACCCGCCCGTAGGTCGAGTTTTCCACCGGTAGCATGGCCAGATCCGCCCGGCCCGACTTCACCGCCTGGATGGTTTCCTCGAAGGTGCGGCAGGGCAGAGGCTCCATGTCCGGGCGCGCCTTGCGGCAGGCCTCGTGGCTGTAGGCGCCGGGCTCTCCCTGGAAGGCAATGCGTCTGGTCATGTCGTTTTCCGTGCAACAGGTGCGAAATGGGCGTTTGGTCGCGCTGTCTATACCTTGCCTCGCGCGAGGGGAAGCCTTAGACACCCCCGCAAACGGACAAATGGACTCGCGATCAATGTTTGACACGATGACTGTGACCAAGGCGGCCGGCGGCGTTCTGGGTGCCTTTCTGATCTTCCTGGTGGGCAAGTGGGCCGCAGAAGTGCTCTATCATGTGGGCGGCGAGGGCGAGCCGGCCTA
>JALTNO010000358.1 GCA_027000645.1 Paracoccaceae bacterium
AGCCAATTGCGTCTCCCTTCCCTGTCAGGCCGCCGGCTGGTCGAGCGCGCCCAGCCGGCGGCCTGACAGGGAAGGGAGACGCAATTGGCTCTCGAAGATGCGAAACACCAGATCGATCACGCCTTCACCCGCGAGGATCTCAGGGGCCTGAGCCATGAGAATACCTTTGGCGGGGCGACCAGTTTCCTGCGCCGGCGCTACACAAAGGATCTGGCCGGCGTGGACATCGCCGTGACCGGCATCCCCTTCGATCAGGCGGTGACCAACCGGCCCGGCACGCGGCTCGGCCCCCGCGCGATCCGCGAGGCCAGCGCCCTGCAGAGCCCGGACGAACCCTATGGCTGGCCGCACCGGCCGCTGAGCAACCTCGCCATCGTCGATTACGGCGACATGGCCTTCGACTATGCCGACGTGCCCGCCTTTCCGGGGCGGGTGACAGAGCACATCCGCGGCATCCTGCAGGCCGGGGTGGCGCCGGTGGTGCTGGGGGGCGATCACTACATCAGCTTCCCCGTCCTGCGCGCCTTCGCCGAACGCCTGGGGCCGATGTCGCTGCTGCAGTTCGACGCCCATACCGACACCTGGCCCGATGACGACATGGGCCGGGTCGATCACGGCACCATGTTCTACAAGGCGGTGAAGGCGGGAATCGTGGACCCCGAACATTCGGTGCAGGTGGGCATCCGCACCACCAACGAGGACACGCTGGGCGTCAACATCATCGACGCGGCAGCCGTCCATGCCGAGGGCCCCGAGGCGGTGGCCGAGCGCATCCGCGCCATCCTCGGCGACCGGCCGGTCTATCTCAGCTTCGACATCGACGCGCTGGACCCGGCCTTTGCGCCGGGGACGGGCACGCCGGTCTGGGGCGGGCTGGCCAGCTGGCAGGTGGCGCGCATCCTGCGCGAGATCGCCGGCATCAACATCCGCGGCGGCGACGTGGTCGAGGTATCGCCCCCCTTCGACACCACCGGCGCAACCGCCATTGCCGGGGCGCATGTGGCGGTGGAAATCATCTGCCTTCTGGGATGGAACATGCTGAAATGACAGGACGCTATCAACCGATCAGCGGCAACGACCTGGCCCGGTTCTCGGGGCCCAATACCTTCATGCGGCTGCCGCAGGTGAACCGGCTGGACGGGCTCGACGTGGCGATTCTCGGCGTGCCGCTCGACATCGGTACCTCGTGGCGGTCGGGCACCCGCTTCGGGCCCAAGCAGATCCGCGCCGAAAGCGCCATGATCCGGCCCTACAACATGGCCACGGGGGCCGCACCCTTCGACAGCCTGCAGGTGGCCGATATCGGCGATCTGGCCATCAACACCTTTTCCCTGGCCGACAGCCTGCGGATCATCGCGGAAAGTTACGACCAGATCCTTGCCGCCGGCCCGGTCCCGATGGCGATGGGGGGCGATCATTCGATCACCCTGCCGATCCTGCGCGCCATCGCCCGCAGGCATGGGCCCGTGGCCCTGGTGCATGTGGATGCCCATGCGGATGTGAACGACGAGATGTTCGGGATGCGCGAAACCCATGGCACCGTGTTCCGCCGCGCCTACGAGGAAGGGCTGATCCAGCCCGACCGGACCTACCAGATCGGCATCCGCGGCACCGGCTACAGCGCCGGGGATTTCGCCGAGGCCGCCGCCTGGGGGTTCCAGCAGTTCCCGGCGCACCAGCTGTGGCACCGGGGGCTGGAGAAGCTGGGCGCCGAGATCCGCCGCCATGTGGGAGACCGCCCCGTCTACGTCACCTTCGACATCGACAGCCTGGATCCCGCCTTCGCGCCGGGCACCGGCACGCCGGAAATCGGCGGGTTGACCACGCCGCAGGCGCTGCAGCTGATCCGGGCGCTGCGGGGCGCCAAGATCGTCGGATGCGACCTGGTCGAAGTGTCGCCGCCCTACGACCCTTCGGGCAATACCGCTCTGACCGGAGCCAACATCCTTTATGAACTGCTCTGCATCCTGCCCGGTGTGGAGCATCGCTGAGAGGCGGGCGAAACGGGAAAGGAATGAAACGGTTGATCGCGATCATGTGGGTTCTCCTGGCCGTGGCGGTCGGTCTTCTGGCCTGGATCCGGCTTGCGCCCAGCGATCCGGCGCGCTGGCATGTGCGGCCCGAATTCACCGCCGATCGCGACATGCCGGGCGGTGCGGTGCGCATCATTCGGGCCGGGCCGGACGCGCTGGCCCGCCTCGACCGGATCGCCCGCGCCACGCCGCGCACGCGGCTTCTGGCCGGGTCGGTGGAGGAGGGGATGATGACCTGGATCACCCGCTCGCGCGCGTTCGGCTTTCCCGACTACACGACCGCCTGGGCCGATGGCGAGAGGCTGGTGATCTACGCCCGGCTACGATTCGGACGCGCGGATTTCGGCGTCAACCGCGCCCGGGTCGAGGGCTGGGTCAGGGCTCTGCAGGCGCGATGACAGGCAGCCTCCGGCAATCTCGCGCCATATGGGGTTGTTGAGCGACATCTGGCATTGCGCGGTGAACAGGCGCCCGTCCACGAACAGGCAGACGGTTTCGCCCAGCTCCACCCGCCGGCCCTTGCCGTCGGTGCAATAGCACTCGCGCGGCTTCCCGCCGGGCCCGGTCACGTCCGCCCGCCCCGGCAGGGCCAGGGCCGCAAGCGCGCCGACAAGCGGAATCAGGGGTTTCATGCCCCATTGTGGCATGCTTCGCCCCCTTGACCAAAGCCTGCTTATGTCGGACACCCCGGCAATGGTTCCCGAAGAACGACTTGAACAGATCACGCAGAGGTTCCGCTTTCTCGAAGCGGCCATGGCCGAGGGCGGCGGCGACATGGTCGCCCTGGCCAGGGAATATTCCGCCCTCCGCCCGGTGGTGGAGCGGATCGAGGACTGGCGCCGCCTCCAGGCCGACCTGGCCGAGGCGCAGGCGATGCTGGCCGACCCGGACATGCGCGCGCTGGCCGAAGAGGAACTGGCAACGCTGAAGACCCGCCTTCCCGAAGCCGAACGCGCCCTGCAGCTGGCGCTCCTGCCGCGGGACGAGGCCGACGAACGCGCGGCCATCATCGAGATCCGTCCCGGAACCGGCGGGGACGAGGCGGCGCTTTTTGCCGCCGATCTTCTGCGCATGTACCAGCGCCATGCCGAACGCCGCGGCTGGCGGTTCGAGATCGTCGAGGAACAGGCCACCGAACTGGGCGGGATCAAGGAGGTCGTGGCCCATGTGAAGGGCGAGGGCGTCTTCGCCCGGCTGAAATACGAATCCGGCGTGCACCGGGTCCAGCGGGTGCCCGAAACCGAAAGCGGCGGGCGCATCCATACCTCGGCCGCCACCGTGGCGGTCCTGCCCGAGGCGCAGGACGTGGACGTGCAGATCGACCCCTCGGAGATCCGGATCGACACCATGCGCAGCAGCGGGGCGGGCGGCCAGCACGTCAACACCACCGATTCGGCGGTGCGCATCACCCACCTGCCCACCGGCATCGTGGTCACCAGCTCGGAGAAATCCCAGCACCGCAATCGCGAGATCGCCATGCAGGTGCTCAAGTCGCGCCTCTACGATCTGGAACGTCAGCGGCTGCACCGCGAACGCAGCGCCACGCGCGCGGCACAGGTGGGCAGCGGCGACCGCTCGGAACGGATCCGCACCTACAATTTCCCGCAAGGCCGCGTGACCGACCACCGCATCAACCTCACGCTCTACCGGCTGGATCAGGTCATGGCCGGCGATCTGGACGAGATCATCGACGCGCTGATTGCCGACGATCAGGCCCGGGCGCTGGCCGAGATGGGGGCATGAGCGGCCCCCTCACCGCCGCAAGGGCGATGGCCGCCGCCGCGGCCCGGCTGCGCGCGGCCGGCGTGGCCGATCCCGCCCGCGATGCGCGGCTGCTGCTGGCACATGCGGCGCGGATCGATGCCGCGCGCGTGACCCTGATCGCGCCCGAGGAACTCTCGCCCGAGATCGCCGAGAGATACGAGAAACTGGTCGCGCTGCGGGCCATCCGGGTGCCGGTCTCGCACCTCGTGGGGGAGCGCGAATTCTACGGACGCCGCTTCAAGGTCGGACCGGAAGTGCTTGATCCCAGACCGGAAACCGAAACCCTGATCGAGGTCGCTCTGTCCGAACGCTTCTCGCGGGTCCTCGATCTGGGCACCGGGTCGGGCTGCATCCTCATCACCCTTCTGGCCGAACGGCGCGAGGCCACCGGGCTGGGGGTGGATCTGAGCGAGGCCGCCTGCCTCCAGGCCAGCGCCAACGCGATTCTGCACCGGGTCGAGCTGCGCGCCGACATCCGCCACTCCGACTGGTTCTCGGCCGTCGAGGGGCGGTTCGACCTGATCGTTTCCAACCCGCCCTATATCGCGCTGGATGAAATGGCGGATCTTGACGACGAGGTGCGCCGGTACGAGCCGCCCCTGGCGCTTACCGATGGCGGCGACGGTCTGGGTGCCTATCGCCGCATCGCCGCCGGCGTGGCCGATCACCTCGCACCGGGCGGGCGCCTCGTGGTCGAGATCGGCCCCACCCAGGCGGCCGCGGTGATCGCGCTTTTCGCGCAGGCCGGTCTTGTCGATATCCGGCGGGTGGCCGACCTGGACGGGCGCGACCGGGTGATCTGCGCCCGCTCGGGCTGAGCCCCGCCGGGGTGCGGCGAAAATACGTCAATTCCCGGCAAAACGATGCCGACAATGCACGATTCGACTTGTGTCCCTGCCCCGAACGTGATTACTCAGGGGTATCGCAGCGGTCGATGCTTTCGCACTTCCCGCGCGATGCCAAGCCCCAAAAGTCGAAGATCCGGCGCCGGACAAGACGCAGACCGCGCACGGGGATCGTCGCAAACGAATACAAGGCTGACGTCAGGGTATGAGATCGTCCAAATCACGTTCGCGGTCCAAGTCGAACCGCAACCGTCCTTCGGGCGGAAACATCGTCAACCGGGTCTTTGAAAGCTCGGGTCCCGAAGGCAAGGTCCGCGGCACGCCGCAGCAGATCATCGACAAGTACAACCAGCTTGCGCGCGATGCCCAGCTGAGCAACGATCGCGTGGCGGCCGAGAACTTCCAGCAGCATGCCGAGCACTACCAGCGGCTTCTGAACGAAGCACAGCGCGAGATCGAGGCCCGCCGCGAAGAGCAGGAGCGGATCAACCGCGAACGCCAGGCCGAGCGCGACCGCGAACGCCTGGCCCGGCAGGAGCGTGAAGCCGCCGCCGCTGCCGCGACTTCGGCCCCGGTCGATCCGGCCGACGCGCCGCAGCCCGGAATCCCGGATGTTCTCGATCTGTCGGAGACGGGCGAGACGGCGGAATCGGGTCTTGTCGAAACCCCGGAAAGCAAGCCGCGCCGTGGCTCGCGCGGTCGCGCATCGCGCAAGCCGTCCGGCAGGAACCGCGAAGGCGCCACGGCTGACGCGAAGCCGGACCGGACCGACGGCGACAAGCCGTCCGCACCCGGAAACGGCGGCGAGGCACCCGAAGCCGCCGAGTGACGCGGACCCCGTCCGCGCGAACCGAAGGCCCGGACGCGAAAGATGAATGCACCGGCCCGCCCGCTTTTCGCGCGGCGGGCCATGTCTTTCCTTCAGCCGTTCCTTTCCAGTTCCCGCGCCAGCGCGCAGAACCTTTCGAGGGAAACCGCCTCGGCCCGGTCGGTAGGTCGAATTCCGGCCGCGCGCAGGCGATCCTCGATATCCGGGGCAAGGGTTTTCAGACTGGAGCGGAGCATCTTCCGGCGCTGGTTGAACGCCGCCGCGACCACGCGCGACAATATCTGCCCGTCGGCCGGAAAGCGCGGCGCGGGCAGGGCGGTCAGATGCACCACCGCGCTGGCAACCTTCGGCGGCGGGGTGAAGGCACCGGGCGGCAGCTGCATCACGATCCGCGCATCACAGCGCCATTGCGCCAGGATGGCCAGCCGCCCATAGGCCTTTCCCCCCGGCCGGGCCACGATCCGCTCGGCCACCTCGCGCTGGAACATCAGCGTCAGGCTCTCCCAGAACGGCGGCCACCGGGGCGGCCTCAGCCAGCGCACCAGCAGCTCGGTCCCCACATTGTAGGGCAGATTGGCCACCACCCGTACCGGCGGGCGCAGCCATTCCATGGGATCGATCTCCAGCGCATCGCCCTGGACGACCGTCAACCGCCCCGGGCAGGCGGCGGCAATCTCTTCCAGCGCCGGGATGCAGCGCGGATCCTTCTCCACCGCCAGAACCCGGCGTGCGCCCTCGGCCAGAAGTCCCCGCGTCAGCCCGCCGGGACCCGGCCCCACCTCCAGCACGTCGCACTGCGACAGATCCCCCGCCTGCCGGGCGATCCTGGCGGTCAGGTTCAGATCCAGCAGGAAATTCTGCCCCAGCGCCTTGCGCGCCCGCAATCCGTGACGGGCGATGACCTCGCGCAGAGGGGGCAGGGAGTCAATGGCAGCCATGCGTCTTCCTCCTGCTCCAGATACGCCCGCCGGAGGCGCTCGCCCGCGCCACGGGCACCACCGCCGAAGCTGTGCCCCTCACGCCGACAGGTGCGCCATGCGATGCGCCAGACGCAACGCGGCGATCAGGCTGTCGGGCCGGGCAATGCCTTGGCCGGCAATATCCAGCGCGGTCCCGTGATCGGGCGAGGTGCGAATGAAGGGCAGGCCCAGCGTCACGTTCACCCCCCGATCGAAATCCAGCGTCTTGATCGGGATCAGCGCCTGGTCGTGATACATGGCCACCGCCACGTCGAAACGCGCCCGCGCCCGGGGATGAAACATGGTGTCGGCGGGCAGCGGGCCTGAAATGTCGTGCCCCTGCACGCGCATCTCTTCCAGCAGCGGCGCGATCCAGTCGATCTCTTCCCGCCCCATGGCGCCGCCCTCGCCGGCATGGGGGTTGAGCCCGGCCACGGCGATCCGAGGCCGCGCGATCCCGAAATGCCCGCGCAGGCCGGCGGCGGCAATCTCGATGGTGGCGCGCAGCAGCTCCGGGGTCAGCACCCGCGGAACCTCGGCCAGCGCCACGTGGATCGTGGCCGGCACCACCCGCAGAAGGTCCGAAACCAGCATCATCACCGACCGTTCCGCGCCGGCCAGCGCGGCAAGGAACTCGGTATGGCCGGGAAAGGCGAACCCGGCCCCGTCGATCAGCGCCTTCTTGTGGATCGGCGCCGTGCACAGCGCCGACGCCGCGCCGCTGCGCACCAGCGCCACGCCGCGCTCGATGGCGGCGACCACGGCGGCGGCATTGCGCGGATCGGGCCGGCCGGGCGTGGCCGGGGCGGGAAAGGGCAGCTCCAGCACCGGCAGAGCCGTGCCGCAGGCCGCCTTCGCCCCGGCCGGGTCGTCAAGACGGGCAATCGGTGTGCCCGCGGGCAGGTGCCGCGGGTCGCCGATCCAGAAAAAGGGGCAGTCCCCGCGCAACTCCTGCCAGGCGCGCACGGCAATCTCGGGGCCGATCCCGGCCGGCTCGCCACAGCTCAGCGCGATGGGGGCGGTCATTTCTCGACGATGCGGGCATCCGCCAGGAGTTGCTGAAGATAGCTGTCGCCGAACATGGCCAGCCGCTGTTCGGTCAGGGCATTGGCCACATCCTCGCGCGTGGCGTCGGCCGCGATCTCTGCCGTGCGCCCGCACAGCATCACGAACAGCAGCGTCCTGCCGTCGTCCCGGGTCAGGGCGGTGGAAATCTCGCCCTCGTCGAGCTTGGCCAGCTCCATGGCGATGTCGCGGGGGATGGCCGCGGGGGCAAGGCTCTGGCGTTGCAGAACCTCCTCGGGCTGGCCCTTGGCGATGCCGTAGAGGTCGTCGCAGGTATCCACCTTCTCGGCTATGGCGCGGGCCGTGGCCAGAGCCTCGGGGCTGCGGCCGCCGGGAATGCGGTAGATCGCGTATTCGATCGCCGAATAGCGCGGCGTGCCCGGCGCAGCCTCGCCGATGTCGCGCATCTGGAACAGGGCGATGGCATTGGGCAGCTGGATCGGCGCGGTGACCTCGCCCGGCCGCAATTCCAGGATCACCGGCTGTAGGCCCGGCGGCAGGTCGGTGATCGGCATCCAGTCCAGCTGCCCGCCCTTGTCGCGCGAGGCGGCGGCCGAGTATTGCCGGGCCGCGGCCGAAAACTCCTCGAAGCTGCGGAGCTTGGCGATGTTCTCGGCCAGCACCATGGTCTGGCCCTGGGTCGCCCGGGTGACCGGCAGGATGATCTCGGACAGAAGCACCCGGATCCCGCCGCTGCCGCCCTGTCCCATGGCGCGGTTGATCTCGTCCTCGGACGGCCGGGCCGTTTCAAGGAACTTCTGCGTCACCAGATCGCGCCACACCAGACTGCTGGAGATGAAATCGCGCACGGTTTCGGGGGCGATTCCCTCCGCCTCCAGCGCCTTGAGGAACTCTTCGGCCGACATCTGTGCCCGCGCGGCCATGGTCTCGATGCCCTGGTTGACCTCTTCCGGGTCGGCGGTGATGCCCGCGGCCTTCGCCGCCTGGCGCTTGATCCGTTCCTCGATCAGCTGCTCGCGCGCGGATTTTTCCGGGTCGCCGGGGAATTGCAGCACCTGCATGAACAGGACCCGCTGATCCAGCTCGAACCGGGTGATCACCTCGTCGTTGACCGTGATGGCCGGGGCGAAAAGATCGGCGGCAAGCGCCGGCCGCCCTGCCGCGCCCGCCAGAAGCGTCAGCGCGGCCGCGGCAATGGTCAGGGTCCGGCACAGCCGGAGGGCCGGCTTTCTCAGGAAGGTCAGGATGAACTGCTGCATGGTCGCCTGTAGCTTTGTGTTGCCCCCTTCACGGTGAAGCCGTTCAGGGCGATGGTAAACCCGAAACTCGTCGATGGCGTCACGCTTGTCGACGAGGTATAGCGCCGCCGCACCGAAAGATCGACCGTCACGCATTCATTCCGGTACGACAGGCCGAAGCCGGCCGTGGTGGCGCGGGCATCGCGGATGTCGTAGCGCAGGTTGGCCCCGGCGGTCCAGTAGGGCGTGAACCCATACTGGCCATCGAACCAGATCTCGGAAACCGGCTGCGCGCGGCCCTCGGCGGGATCGGTGCCCAGCCACAGATAGGTGCCGGTCAGGTTGAGGTTCTGCCGCCTCCAGTCGCCGCGGAACTCGACCTTGGAGAAGCTCAGCGCCCCCGACATCAGCGCCCGCGCGGCGAGCGAGAGCCCCTTCTCCGACCTGAGCTGCCCCGCGAGCAGCAGGTCCGAAACCGTGCCGGACAGGCCCGAGCTGCGGCTGAAATCGGGGTCCGCGCTGGCCCGGACGACCTGGCCTATGGTGGCCGCCGCCTGCCAGCTGCTGCCGGCGTGACGGGCCCAGTTGAGGCCATAGACCATGCGCGCGCCGTTCTCGCGCCGGTCGGGGGCGGGAAAGCGGGACAGGGACAGAAGGTTGCCCTGATCGAATTCCACGAAACCGCTTTCGTCGTTGGGAACCGCGCCGCCGGTGACATCGGACCAGCCCAGTTGCAGGATCGGCTCCAGCATGTGGGTCACGTCCGGCGCGGTGTTGCGGGTCAGCGGATAGCGAAGGGTCACGGCCGCCCGCGGCGTGGTCACGCCGACGCGGGACGGGTAGAGGCTGTCGTTGCGGATGTTGAACGTATCGGCCGAGGCGCCCATCAGGATGTCGGTGCGCAGGCCCACCGCGGTGATCCAGGACCGCCGCCATTCGGCGTCGAAGGTGAACCGGCCGACATCGCGCCCCACCCGGTCAAGGGTCGATGAGCGGCGGTGGCCATGCCCTTCCAGGCCGAGGCGCAGCTCGCCCCCCGGTCCGGCGGGGAAGAAGCGCTTCTCGTAGGCCACGTCCACGATCGCCGCCGGCACGGTGGATTCATCCTCGCTGTCGCGCAGCGACTTGTAATGGGTCAGCGCCGCGCCGAACCATGAATCGCGCCGCACGCGGGTCAGCGAGACCTGGCTTCGCAGGCGATCGTAATTGGGCAGGCCGTAATCGACCAGATAGGCGTTGTCCGAGGTGGTACGGATGTCGAAGCCCAGCTTGAACCCCCGGCCGAGGTCGAACCGGCCCGAGGCAAAGAGGTAGCCCCGGTCCTCGCCGGGGAAGAGATCGTCGCGGGTCTGCGCGCCCTCGATCTTGATCCGCCCCCGCCGGAAGGCCTGCCGGTAGCGATAGCCCAGCGTCTTCGTCTTGGCCGAGACATAGGGGGTCAGCGTCAGATCCTTGTCGTCGCCCAGCTTGAAGAAATAGGGCACCTTGAGCCCCAGGCCCAGTTGCGAGGTGCTGCGCACGGTGGGGATAAGGAACCCCGTCGCGCGCTCCAGCGTGGGATCGGGCAGGCGCAGGGCGGGGACGTACATGATCGGCACGTTCCCGACCCGAAGCTGCGCGCCTTCCAGGTAGATCTGCTTTTCCTCCTGGTCGTGAATGACCTTGCGGGCGCGGATCTGCCACAGCGGCGGACGCTTGCTGCCGCAGACCTGACAGGAGGTGATCGCGGTCTTGTAAAGCTGGGTGTAACGGCCGTCGAAGCGCGACATCTGCAGCGCCGCCAGCTGCACGTGCTGATCGAACACCAGCCGCGCGCCGGTCAGCAGCCCGTTCATCAGCCCCTGGTCGAGTTCCGCCGCCTCGGCCAGCACCACCGCTCCGCCCTGGTCGATGCGGATCGGGCCCTCGATGTTCAGCTTGCCGGTGGCGCGGTCGTAGGTCAGGCGCGCGGCCCGCAGGCGGATATCGCCCTGGAACGCCTCGACATTGCCCTCGGCGACCAGCTTGCCGTCATCGGTGACATAGACCCGGTCGGCCACCAGCATCGCCGGTGCGGCGGGGTCGGAGACCTCCTGCGGGGGTGGTGCGGCGGTTTCCTGGGCCATGGCCGGAGCGGCCGGGGTGATGCCGGCCAGGGCGGCCGCCATCCATGCAAGCGGCAATGCTAGGGACCATGCCGGGCGGGGCGCGCGCATCATCC
>JALTNO010000359.1 GCA_027000645.1 Paracoccaceae bacterium
GTGCGGCGCCGATGCATCTGCTGCTGAGCGGGCGGGCGAACGACTGGGACCGCCGCCTGATCGTACGCAACGCGCCGGCCTTCGCCATCATCGGCGAACCGGTGACGCTGACCCTGCGCATCGAGGACCGCGGCGCCGCACCGCGCTCCGACGGGGCGGTGCAGCTGGACATATCCGTGGACGGGGACGAGGCGCAGCGCTTCGCCGTGCCGCTGGGGCGTGACATCGAGGTGCCGGTAACGCTGAAACATGGCGGGCGCAACGTGATCCGCTTTTCCGTGCCGGTGGCCGAGGGCGAGATCACCGACCGCAACAACAGCGCGCTGATCCAGATGAACGGGGTGCGCGACCGGCTGCGGGTGCTGCTGGTGACCGGCGCGCCGCACCAGGGCACCCGGACCTGGCGCAACCTGCTGAAATCGGATGCCTCGGTCGATCTGGTGCATTTCACCATCCTGCGCCCCCCCGAAAAGCAGGACGGCGTGCCGGTGGAAGAGCTGTCGCTGATCGCCTTTCCGACCCGCGAACTGTTCCTTGAAAAGATCAATGATTTCGACCTGATCATCTTCGACCGCTACAAGCGGCGGGGCATCCTGCCGGCGCTCTACCTTGGCAATGTGGCCGAGTATGTCCGCAACGGGGGCGCGGTGCTGGTCGCCGCCGGACCGGATTTTGCCAGCGCCGACAGCATCTGGCGTTCGCCGCTGGGCGAGGTGCTGCCGGCCCGTCCCACCGCGCGGGTGATCGAACGCAAGTATCGTCCGGCGGTGACCGATATCGGCGCCCGTCATCCGGTGACCGAGGGTCTGCCCGGCTCGGGCCAATGGGGATCGTGGCTGCGTCAGATCGAGGTTGAACCCGGGCGCGGCGACGTGGTCATGGCCGGCATCGACGGCGCGCCGCTTCTGATCCTGGACCGGGTGGGAGAGGGGCGCGTGGCGCTTCTGGCCTCGGATCAGGCCTGGCTGTGGAACCGCGGCTATGAAGGCGGCGGCCCGCAGCTTGAACTCCTGCGCCGGCTTGCGCACTGGATGATGAAGGAACCCGAACTGGAGGAAGAGGCGCTGCAGGCCGCGGCCACCGGGCAGAACATGCGCATCATCCGGCGCACGCTGGGCGACGCGGTCGGCCCGGTGACCGTCACCCGCCCCGATGGCGGGACCGACCGGGTGGAGCTGGAACAGGTGGCGCCGGGGCGGTTCGAAGCCAGCTATGAGGGGCCGGAGATCGGGCTTTACCGCCTGAGCGAAGGCGACAGATCGACGGTGATCGGGCTGGGCCCGGCGGCGCCACGGGAATTCGAGGACACGATTGCCTCGGGCGACGTGCTGGCCCCGCTGATCGCCACCCGGCGTGGCGGCGTGAAGCGGCTGGAGGACGGCCTGCCGGTGCTGCGCGACGTGCGCGAAGGGCGCGTGGCCGCCGGGCGGGGCTGGATCGGGCTGACCCCGCGCGGGGCCTATGAGACGCTGGATGTCACCCAGGTGCCGCTGTTGCCGGCTTGGCTGGTGCTGCTGCTGGCCTCGGCGCTGATCCTGGGCGGCTGGCTGCGCGAGGGGCGCCGCTAGCGCAAGTTGCGTTCAATCCCGTCCATTCTGCCCGGAGCACCCGCTTCCCCCCCGGCAAACCTCGCCTCTCCCGAAACGACACTCTTTTTCTGGCCGGCAAATATCCCGGTTTTCTGGCCGGCAAATATCCCGGGGGGAGAGGCCCGCAGGGCCGAGGGGGGCAGAGCCCCCCTTCCCGGACGAAGAAACCATTCCGGCGCCACATGCCTTGGCACTGCGCCGTCAGCGCCGCCTCAGCGTATCGCCATAGCTGATCCTGGGCGTCAGGATGACCGAGGTTTCGACCTCGCGCGGGGGGTCTTCGAGGCGGGCGGCAATGATCTCGGCCGCGCGGCGGCCGATCTCCAGCCGGCATGCGTCCATGGTCGCCAGCTGCCGCGGCAGGCCCTGCAGCAGTTCGACGCCGTTGAACCCGGCCAGCCCGATTCGGCCGGGGATGTCCACCCCCTTCCCGAGCAGGTAGAGCAACCCGCCCGCTGCGATCATGTCGTTGGAATAGTAGAGAAAATCGAGTTCGGGCGAGCGTTCCAGGATCGCCTTCGTCATCTCGCGCCCCTTGGCCAGCGCAGAGCCGCCGGAATAGAATTCGCGATCCTCGATTTCCACCCCTTCCTTGGCCAGCGCCTCGGTAAAGCCCTCGAAGCGTTTGCGCGCGCGATGATCCAGCGGCATCTTGGTGCCCAGGAAACCGATGCGGCGGTAACCGGAATCGAGGATCGCGCGGGCCATTTCACGCCCCGCGCGGCGGTGCGAAATTCCCACCATCGCATCGACCGGAGTGCCGTCGGTGTCCATGATCTCCACCACCGGGATGCCGGCCGCCTGCAGCATCGCCCGCGAGGCGCCCGTATGCTCCAGCCCGGCGATGATCACCCCCGAAGGCCGCCAGGACAGCATTTCATACAGGACCTTCTGTTCCTTCTCCGGCAGATAGTCGGTCACGCCGATCACGGCCTGCAACCCGGTGCCTTCAAGCACCTCGTTGATGCCGGTCAGGACCTCGGGGAAGACCATGTTCTTCAGCGACGGGATGATGACGGCGACCAGGTTCACCCGGTTCGAGGCCAGCGCGCCAGCGATCTTGTTGGGGACGTAACCCAGCTCCTTGGCGGCGGCAAGCACGCGGGCGCGGGTCTTTTCCGACACGTCGCCGCGGTTGCGCAGCACCCGGCTGACCGTCATTTCCGACACCCCCGAGGCTTCGGAGACGTCGCGAAGGGTGAGAGGGCGTTTGGGAGGTCTGGCCAATGTCCGGATTCCACGAATGTTTCAGGGAAATGTTATCCCTTTCATGCGATCCTGTTCAACCTTGCGCAAGGGCGGTGACAAGCCCGGAAAACCCGGTTAAGAGGAACCGCGCGCGGCCCCGTGGCTCAACTGGATAGAGCAGCCCCCTCCTAAGGGGCAGGTTGCAGGTTCGAATCCTGCCGGGGTCGCCAGAGATTTCCGCCCGGGGATTCCCGGGGGCCGAATTTCTCCGACCGGCGCCGGCTGCTCGCGTCGTGCCTGCCGCCCGGGGCGGAGATCCACCCCGTTTCAGAGAAGAAGTTCGACGCAGACGACCAGCGTTGCCCCGATCAGCATTCCCAGCAATGCCGGCCAGAAGACCGGCGAGCGGCGCGGCGGTTCGGCCGGCGGATGCGGATTGGCCTGGGCGATCAGCGCGCGTTCCACCAGATCCGGCAGGCGGGGGCCGAACCGGCCCGCCACGCGCGCGGTCCTGAGCAGATCCTTCAGGATGGCGCGCGGGCCGATGGATGTCTTTATGTAGTCTTCGACCACGGGCCGGGCGACCTCCCAGATGTTGATCTGCGGGTCGAGCGAACGCGCCACCCCCTCGACCACCACCATGGTGCGCTGAAGCAGGATCAGCTCGGTGCGCGTCTGCATGCCGAAGCGCTCGGTGACCTCGAAAAGATAGCTCAGCAGCCGCCCCATCGAGATGCGGGTGGCATCCATGCCGAAGATCGGTTCCCCCACCGCGCGCAGGGCGCGGGCGAACTCGTCCACGTCGCGGTCGGGTGGGACATAGCCGGCCTCGAAATGCACCTCGGCCACGCGCCGGTAGTCGCGCCTGATGAAGCCGTAGAGGATCTCGGCATAGACCCGGCGGGTATATTCGTCGATATGGCCCATGATCCCGAAATCATAGGCGATGATGGCGCCGTCGGGCGCGACCTTGAGGTTGCCCTGGTGCATGTCGGCGTGGAAATAGCCGTCCCGCAGGGCGTGGGTGAGAAACAGCCGCAGGACGCGTCCGGCCAGGTTGCGCCGGTCGTGGCCCGCGGCATCCAGCGCCGCATTGTCGCCCAGCGGCACCCCGTCGGCCCAGCCCAGCGTCATCACCCGCCGCGCCGAGAGATTCCACATCACGGCCGGAAGGCGGAAGCCCTCGTCGTCGCTGGTATTGTCGGCGAATTCCGATGCCGCCGCGCTTTCCAGCCGCAGGTCGAGCTCGCCCTGCACCACGCTGTCGAAATGGGCGACAACCTCCATCGGCCGCAGGCGGCGCGCGCCGGGGGCGAAGAGTTCCACCATGGAGGCGGCGAAATAGAAGGCGTCGATATCGCGGCGGAAGGCGCGTTCGATCCCCGGTCGCAGCACCTTGACCGCCACGTCCTCGCCGGTTTTCGCCAGCTGCGCCCGGTGCACCTGTGCGATGGAGGCCGCCGCGATCGGTTCGCTGAATTCGGAAAAGATCTCGTTCACCGGGCGCCCGAGTTCGCGCGCGACCTCGGCCATGGCTTCGTCGCGGGGGAAGGGGGGCAGCTTGTCCTGAAGCACCCGCAGGTGATCGGCCAGATCCTGCCCGACCACATCGGGGCGGGTGGACAGGACCTGTCCGAACTTGATGTAGGCCGGCCCCATCGCGGTCAGCGCGCGGGTGGCGGGCGGCAGGTCGGGATCGCCCTTGTAGCCCAGCCACATGAACGGCTTGCCCAGGGCATGGGCGAGGAAGCGGATCGACCGGGGCGCCTCGAAGGCGTCGAGAACCACGTTCATGGCGCCGTTGCGTTCCAGCGTGGCGCCGGTGCGGATCAGCCGCCAGAGATTGTGCGGGCCGCGCATGTCAGAGCTTCCATCCCGAATGCAGGGCGGCAACGCCCATGGTCAGGTTGCGGTATTTCGCGTTTTCGAAGCCGGCCGCGCGGATCATCTCCAGGAAGGTCTCCTGATCGGGAAAGCGGCGGATCGATTCGACCAGATACTGATAGCTGTCGCGGTCGCCGGCGATCAGCTGCCCCATGCGCGGGATCACGTTGAAACTGTAGAGGTCGTAAAGCCTGCGGAGCATCGGGTTCGGGACCCGGGTGAATTCCAGCACCATCAGCCGGCCACCGGGGCGCAGCACCCGGAAGGCCTCGGCCAGGGCGTCCTGCGGGCGGGTGACGTTGCGGATGCCGAAGCTGATCGTGTAGACGTCGAAGCTGTTATCGGCAAAGGGCAGCGCCATCGCATCCCCCACCACCCAGTCGAGGCTGCCCGAAAGCTGCGCCGCCTCGGCCCGCTTGCGGCCCTCGATCAGCATCGGTTCGGTCAGGTCCAGCACCGTCGCGTGGCCGTGGCCTGCGCGTTTCAGGAACCGGAAGGCGATGTCACCGGTACCGCCGGCCACGTCGAGCAGCCTCTGCCCCGGCCTTGGCGCCAGCCAGTCCATCATCGCATCCTTCCAGATGCGGTGGATGCCGCCGCTCATCACGTCGTTCATGATGTCGTATTTCGAGGCGACCGAGTTGAACACGCCCTTGACGCGGCCGGCCTTTTCCTCTTCCGGAACGGTCTGGAACCCGAAATGGGTGGTCTTGTCGCTTGTTTCGGCCATGGCGGTCGCCCAATGTCGATTCCGTCCCCCCTTATAGGGGTCTTGGGGGCGGGCACAATGCGGCCCGTTGCAGAAGGAGCACGATCATGCCCGAATTGCCCGAGGTCGAAACCGTCCGCCGCGGCCTGGCGCCGGTGATGGAGGGCGCGGTGATCGCGCGGGCGCAGGTGAATCGCCCCGATCTGCGCTGGCCCCTGCCCGAGCGCATGGCCGCGCGCCTGTCGGGCGTGCGGGTGCTGCGCCTGTGGCGGCGGTCGAAATACATCCTGGCCGATCTCGACAGTGGCGAGACGCTGATCGTGCATCTGGGCATGTCGGGGCGGATGACGGTCTCGGGCGACCCGCTGGGCCGGTTCCTGCGCGATCATCCCCGGCATGACCGGCACGATCACGTGGTCCTCGAACTGGAGAACGGCGCGCGCATAACCTTCAACGACCCGCGCCGGTTCGGGATGATGGATCTGGTGGCAACGGACGCGGTGGAAGGCCACCGACTGCTGGCCGGGCTGGGACCCGAGCCGCTGGGCAACGGGTTCAGCGAAAGCTGGCTGGCGGGTGCGCTGCGGGGGCGGCGCGCGCCGATCAAGACGGCGCTGCTGGACCAGGGAATCGTTGCCGGGCTGGGAAACATCTACGTGTGCGAATCGCTTTTCCGGGCCGGCATATCGCCCAGGCGCCAGGCCGGGCGGATTTCGCACGCCCGCCTCGCCCGGCTGGTCACGGCGATCCGCGAGGTGCTGCAGGAGGCCATCCGGGCGGGCGGCTCGAGCCTGCGCGATTTCCGCCAAGCCGATGGAGAGCTTGGGTATTTTCAGCACGCCTTCGATGTCTACGGTCGCGAGGGCGCGCCCTGCAGGCGTCCCGGCTGTCCCGGCGTCATCGCCCGCATCAGGCAGTCGGGCCGGTCCACCTTCCTTTGCCCGCATTGCCAAAGATAGCTTGAACCGCCCTCGCCGCGTGGTAAGGAATCGGCCCTGACAGTGAACAATCGAAAGCAGATTCCATGGCCTTTGAGACGATCATCGTCGAAGTCGAGGACCACGTTGCCCTGATCCGGCTCAACCGCCCCGACGCGCTGAACGCGCTGAACACCCAGCTTCTGAACGAGCTGTGCCAGGCGCTGGAAGAGGCGGATGCCAATGACAAGGTGCGCTGCATCGTCATCACCGGGTCGGAAAAGGCCTTTGCCGCCGGGGCCGACATCAAGGAAATGTCGTCCAAGAGCTTTGCCGACGTGTTCGGGGAAAACCTGTTCGCCGATGCCAGCGACCGCATCACCGCCATCCGCAAGCCGATCATCGCGGCCGTGGGCGGCTACGCGCTGGGCGGGGGGTGCGAACTGGCGATGATGTGCGATTTCATCATCGCTGCCGACACGGCGAAATTCGGCCAGCCCGAGATCAATCTGGGCGTGATCGCCGGCATGGGCGGCACGCAGCGGCTGACGCGCTTCGTCGGCAAGTCCAAGGCGATGGACATGAACCTGACCGGGCGCTTCATGGATGCCGAAGAGGCCGAGCGCAGCGGGCTGGTCAGCCGGGTCGTGCCGGCCAAGAAGCTGGTCGAAGAGGCGCTGGGCGCGGCCCAGAAGATCGCCGAGAAATCCATGCCTTCGGTCATGGCCGCCAAGGAGGCGGTGAACCGCAGCTACGAAACCACGCTGCGCGAGGGCGTGCTGTTCGAACGGCGCGTGTTCCACTCCATGTTCGCAACCGAGGACCAGAAGGAAGGCATGGCCGCCTTCATGGAAAAGCGCAGCGCGCAGTTCCGCGACAAGTGATGCGCCGCGGCCCCGCCATGCGGGGCGATCGCTTCGTTCCGGGGCGGCCGGGCAGGCCCGTCGCCGCGGTTCTTTTCCGGCTTGGCAAGCACGGGAAACTCGGGTAACCAGCGCCGTCAGACATGCGCGTGCAGCCCGCTCAGGCTCGAATCACCCGGCAAAGGCGTGGCCGGGCGGGTTTGGCATCGCGCCAATCGAGTGAACCAAACCCGAAGAGGTCCGAAAACACATGGCCAACACGCCCCAGTCGAAGAAACGCGCCCGTCAGAACCAGAGGCGCTATGCCGTCAACAAGGCGCGCCGTTCGCGCATCCGCACCTTCCTGCGCAAGGTCGAGGAAGCCATCGCTTCCGGCGACAAGGAAGCCGCCCAGGCCGCGCTGCGTGCTGCCCAGCCCGAGCTGATGCGAGGCGTGACCAAGGGCGTGTTCCACAAGAACACCGCCGCCCGCAAGATGTCGCGCCTTTCGGCCCGCGTAAAGGCGCTCGGCTGATCCCGCAGCGCGGCAAGAACGAATTCGCAAGTTTCCAAAAGGCGTTGCCGGAGGCGGCGCCTTTTTTCGTGGCTGGCGGGGGAGGGCCCTTGCTGCACCCGCGAGAGATTCTTTGCCCGGAATCACCGAGTCAACAGCATAGTTTCGTTGCTGCGCCGCCCACGGAATTGTTATCCCTTTGGCAGCGATTCACGCGCTTGGGGGGACAGGCGGCGCCTGATGATGACTGTGGGACAAGGCATCACTCATCGGGCATGTGCCGGCGCGGCCGGGCTGCTCGGTCGACTCGGTCTGCTGTGCGAATCGGCTTTGCCGGCTCGCATCCTGTCATGACATGAGTGTGTAACGGTTTGGTGTCGGGTCGGCCCGAAGGAGGAACGGTTCGACCTTGACGAGTGGGGGCCAGGCTGTTGCAGGCGCCTGTTGCAGGTGTCCTTCTGCACGGCTTTGTCTGCGGAACTCGTGGCCTTTGCGTGTGCGCTCTGCCGGCAACGACAGCCGGTCAAGGAACAAGACGGGCGATGGGGCCGGACAAGTGGGACATGTGAGGCACGCAATGACAGAGGAAAAATGGGGTCAGCTCAGGCAGAGGTTGCTCAAGACGGTCGGCAAGAACAACTTTACCACCTGGATCGAACCCCTCGAGTTCCTCGAACTGCAGGATGGCGTGGCAGTCTTCAGCGTTCCCACGAATTTCATGGGCAACTATGTCAGCCAGAACTTCGCCGACCTGATCCTTTACGAACTGAACACCGCCGGCGAAAAGGCCCAGCGCGTCGCCTTTCGCGTGATCGCCAATTCCCCGACCTCCCCGGCGCAGCCGGCCGGCAAGGCAGCGGGCGCCGGATCGAGGGCCGAATCGAAGACCGCGAAGGCGCGGGCCGCCTCTGACGGGCTCGAGGCGATTCAGGCGGCGCCGCTGGATCCGCGCTTTACCTTCGACAGTTTCGTTGTCGGCAAGCCCAACGAGCTGGCCCATGCCGCGGCGCGCCGGGTCAGCGAAGGCGGCCCGGTCACCTTCAACCCTCTGGTCCTTTATGGTGGGGTCGGGCTGGGCAAGACGCATCTGATGCATGCGATTGCATGGGAGCTGCGCTCGCGCCATCCCGAGCTGAACGTGATCTACCTGTCGGCCGAACAGTTCATGTACCGTTTCGTGCAGGCGCTGCGCGAACGGCGGATGATGGATTTCAAGCATCTGTTCCGGTCCGTGGACGTGCTGATGGTGGATGACGTGCAGTTCATCGCCGGCAAGGACAGCACGCAGGAGGAATTCTTCCATACCTTCAACGCGCTGGTGGATCAGAACAAGCAGATCATCATTTCCGCCGACCGCGCGCCGGGCGAGATCAAGGATCTCGAAGAGCGGGTGAAGTCGCGCCTCCAGTGCGGGCTGGTGGTGGACCTGCACCCGACCAATTACGAATTGCGGCTGGGCATCCTGCAAAGCAAGGTCCAGCTTTACGGCTCCACCTATCCCGACCTGAAGATCGCGGATGGCGTTCTGGAATTTCTGGCCCAGCGGATTTCGACCAATGTGCGCGTGCTCGAAGGGGCGCTGACGCGGTTATTTGCCTTTGCGTCGCTGGTCGGGCGCGAAATCGACATGGAGCTGACCCAGGATTGCCTGGCCGACGTGTTGCGGGCGTCCGAGCGCAAGATCACCGTCGAGGAAATCCAGCGCAAGGTTTCGGAATACTACAACATTCGCCTGAGCGACATCATCGGCCCCAAGCGCCTGCGCGCCTTCGCCCGCCCGCGGCAGGTGGCGATGTATCTGTGCAAGCAGCTGACCAGCCGTTCCCTGCCCGAGATCGGGCGCCGCTTTGGCGGGCGCGATCATACCACGGTCATGCATGGCGTGCGCCGGATCGAGGAACTGAAACTGACCGACGGCCAGCTTGCCGAGGACGTGGAGATTCTCCGCCGGGCACTGGAAGCGTAACGGCGCGGGGGCGCCGCCGGCCGAAAAGTGGCCGGCGGCCGGGCTGACGGCAAAGCCATAGCGGCGGGTCAACCTCGGCCGGCCCCCTTGACCCTTTCCGCAAAGCAGCGGACAAATCCACAAAAACCTTGTGCCGGCGGTGCAAACGGCTAGTTTGCCTGTCCCGGCCGTTTGAAGGGAAGAAGGGATATGAAGATCAGCATCGAACGCGGCGCGCTGCTCAAGGCCGTGTCCCAGGCGCAATCGGTTGTCGAACGCCGAAATACGATACCGATCCTTGCCAACGTGCTGATCGAGGCCGAGGACGACTCTGTCCAGTTCCGGGCCACCGACCTGGATATCGAGATCGTGGACAAGGCTCCGGCCCGGGTGGAGCGGCCGGGCGCGACCACCGTTTCCGCCACCACCCTGCACGAAATCGTGCGCAAGCTGCCCGATGGTGCGCTTGTGACGCTGACCGCGGACAACGCCGCCGGCAGGCTGTCGGTCGAGGCGGGGCGGTCGCATTTTTCGCTGGCGACCCTGCCGAAAGAGGATTTCCCGGTGATGGCCTCGTCGGAATACCAGTCGAATTTCAGCGCGCCTGCCCCGGTGTTGCGGCGGCTGTTCGACAAGTCCCGCTTTGCCATCTCGACCGAGGAGACGCGCTATTATCTGAACGGTGTCTACATGCATGTGGCTGATGCGGATGGCGGCAAGGTGTTGCGCTGCGTGGCGACCGACGGGCACCGGCTGGCCCGGATCGACGCGGATCTGCCGCCCGGCGCGGCCGACATGCCCGGCGTGATCGTGCCGCGCAAGACGGTGGGAGAGCTGCGCAAGCTGCTGGATGATGACGACATGGAGATCGCCGTTTCGGTCAGCGAAACCAAGGTGCGTTTTGCCACGCCCGACATCACCCTGACCTCGAAGGTGATCGACGGCACCTTCCCCGATTACACGCGTGTCATTCCGATGAACAATTCGCGGCGGCTGGAAGTGGACGCGGCCGAGTTCGCGCAGGCCGTGGACCGGGTGGCCACGGTTTCGTCCGAGCGATCGCGGGCGGTGAAGATGCAGCTTGAGAACGACCGGTTGGTGCTGTCCGTCAACGCTCCCGACAGCGGTGCCGCCGAGGAGGAACTGGCCGTCGCCTATGGCGACGAACCGCTCGAGATCGGGTTCAACGCGAAATACCTGCTGGAAATCGCCAGCCAGGTCGATCGGGAAAATGCCGTGTTCCTGTTCAACTCGTCCGGGGATCCGACCCTGATGCGCGAGGGCAATGACCTGAGCGCGGTTTACGTGGTCATGCCGATGCGGGTGTGATCGCGCGTTCCGCGCGATGCCTCCGGCGGGAGTATTTGGGGCAAGAGGAAGGGGCTGGCGATGGCCTTGGCCCTGACGCAGCTGGTGGTTTCGCAATTCCGGTCGCATGACGTGGCGCGCCTGTCGCTGGATGGGCGGCCGGTCGTGATCTTCGGCCCGAACGGGGCGGGAAAGACCAACCTGCTGGAGGCCGTTTCCCTGTTTTCGCCGGGGCGTGGGCTGCGGCGGGCCAGTGCGGCCGAAATGGTGCGCCGGCCCGGCGGCGAGGGCTGGAAGCTGGCGGGCGTTCTGCGGGCGGCGGGGCGGTTTCATGAAATCGAGACCTGGTCCGAAGGCGGCGCTGCCCGGCAGGTGCGGATTGATGGAAAGGCGGCAAGCCAGCTGGCGCTGGGGCGGATCGTGCGGGTTCTGTGGCTGGTGCCGTCCATGGATCGTCTATGGATCGAGGGCGCCGAAGGGCGGCGGCGGTTTCTGGACCGGGTTGCGATGAGTTTCGATCCCGACCATGCAGAGGCCGTGCTGGCGTGGGAAAAGGCCATGCGCGAGCGCAACCGGCTGCTGAAGGACCAGGTGACCGATGGCGGCTGGTATGATGCGCTTGAGGCGCAGATGGCGGTCGCGGGGCGGCGCATCCACGAGGGGCGGGAGGCGGCGCTGGCCTTGCTGGCCGAGGCCCAGGCGCGGGCCGAGACCGCCTTTCCCGCGGCCGACCTGGCCCTTGTTCAGGCCGAGGGAGAGATGCCCGGTGACGAGGAGGCCCTGCGCGCGGCGCTTGCCGAAAGCCGCCGGCGGGATCTGATGGCAGGGCGGACCCTGATCGGGACGCATCGCAGCGATCTGCGGGCGGTCTATGCGGCCAAGGGGGTGGCGGCGGCGCAATGTTCCACCGGAGAGCAGAAGGCGCTTCTGGTTTCTCTGATCCTTGCCAATGCGCGGGCTCTTGCGGAGCGGACGGGGGACCCTCCGATCCTGCTTCTGGACGAGGTGGCCGCGCATCTGGACGAGCAGCGGCGCGCCGCGCTGTTCGACGAGATCTGCGCGCTGGGGGCGCAGGCCTGGATGACCGGCACCGGGGCGGAGCTGTTCGGGGGGCTTGAGGGGCGGGCGCAATGGTTCGAGGTAACCGAGGCCGGCGGTCTTTCCGTGCTGCGGGCGGCGTGACGCGAAGCGTGCGGATCGGCGCAGTTCCGGGGCACAAAATCTGGGGCTTCGGCGTGACATTCCCCCCCACGGTTCGTATATAGGGCGTGACGAACAGGGGAATTTTCCGAATGTCCGAACAGGCACAGGCGCGGCAGGAATACGGCGCTGATTCCATCAAGGTTCTCAAGGGCCTGGAGGCGGTTCGCAAGCGCCCCGGCATGTATATCGGCGATACCGATGACGGGTCCGGCCTGCACCACATGGTCTATGAGGTGGTGGACAATGGCATTGACGAGGCACTGGCCGGTCATGCCGACGAGGTGACCGTGATCATCCATGCCGATTCCAGTGTTTCGGTGCGCGACAACGGGCGCGGCATTCCGGTGGACATTCACCCCGAGGAAGGGGTGTCGGCGGCCGAAGTCATCATGACCCAGCTGCATGCGGGGGGAAAGTTCGACAGCAATTCCTACAAGGTGTCGGGCGGTCTGCACGGTGTTGGCGTGTCGGTGGTCAACGCGCTGTCCGATTGGCTGGAGCTGCGCATCTGGAGGGATGGCAAGGAACATTTCGCCCGCTTCGAGCGGGGCGAGACGGTCGAGCATCTCAAGGTCGTGGGCGATTGCGGCGACCGCACCGGAACCGAGGTGCGTTTTCTCGCTTCGCTGGATACGTTTTCCAACCTCGACTACTCCTTCGATGTGCTGGAGCGGCGCCTGCGCGAACTGGCTTTCCTGAATTCCGGGGTGCGGATCGTCCTGATCGACGAACGCCCGGCCGAGCCGCACAGAGTCGAACTGCATTACGAAGGGGGGGTGCGGGAATTCGTCAAGTATCTCGACCGGCACAAGCAGCCGATGATGGAAGAGCCGATTCACATTCTGGGTGAACGTGACGGCATCGTGGTCGAGATCGCGATGTGGTGGAACGACAGCTATCACGAAACGGTGCTGCCCTTTACCAACAACATCCCCCAACGCGATGGCGGCACGCATCTGGCCGGTTTCCGCGGGGCGCTGACCCGGACGCTGACCCGCTATGCGCAGGAAAGCGGGATTGCCCGGAAGGAAAAGGTGAACTTCACCGGTGACGATGCGCGCGAGGGGCTGACATGCGTCCTTTCCGTCAAGGTGCCCGATCCCAAGTTTTCGTCGCAGACCAAGGACAAGCTGGTCAGTTCCGAAGTGCGGCCGGCGGTCGAAAGCCTGGTCAACGCCAAACTGACCGACTGGCTTGAAGAACATCCCGCCGAGGCCAAGACCATCGTCGGCAAGATCGTCGAGGCCGCCCTTGCCCGCGAAGCCGCCCGCAAGGCGCGCGAGCTGACCCGGCGCAAGACGGCGATGGACGTGAATTTCCTGGCCGGCAAGCTCAAGGACTGTTCCGAAAAGGACCCCGCCAAGACCGAGCTTTTCCTCGTCGAGGGCGACAGCGCCGGCGGTTCGGCCCAGACCGGCCGGGACCGGATGACCCAGGCCATCCTGCCCCTGCGCGGCAAGATCCTGAACGTGGAGAGGGCTCGTTTCGACCGGATGCTGTCAAGCCAGGAAATCGGCAACCTGGTGATGGCGCTGGGCACCGGGATCGGCCGGGACGAATTTGACATCTCGAAGCTGCGCTATCACAAGGTCATCATCATGACCGATGCCGACGTGGACGGCGCCCATATCCGAACGCTCCTGCTGACGTTCTTCTATCGGCAGATGCCCGAGCTGATCGAAAAGGGGCATCTCTACATCGCCCAGCCGCCGCTCTACAAGGTGTCGCGCGGCAAGTCCGAGGTCTATCTCAAGGATCAGCCCGCCCTTGAGGATTACCTGATCGAACAGGGCATCGAGGGCGCGGCGTTGCGGCTGGCCTCGGGTGAGGATATCATCGGCCAGGATCTGATCCGCGTCATCGACGATGCCCGCCAGCTGCGGCGCGTGCTGGAGGCGTTTCCCACCCACTATCCGCGTCACATCCTCGAACAGGCGGCAATTGCCGGTGCCTTTGCGCCCGGCGCGGTCGAGACGGATCTTCAGGGCGTTGCCGACAAGGTGGCGGCGCGGCTGGACATGATCGCGGCCGAGTATGAACGCGGCTGGCAGGGCAGAGTCACGCAGGATCACGGGATCCGGCTTTCGCGGATCCTGCGTGGCGTGGAAGAGGTGCGCACTCTGGACGGCTCGATGTTGCGCTCGGCAGAGGCGCGCAGAACCGGCAGTTTCACGGCGGATCTGCAGGAGGTTTACGGCGGGCCGGCATTGCTGGTGCGCAAAGAGCGCGAACAGATGATCTTCGGTCCGCTCGGTCTGCTGGACGCAATCCTTGAAGAGGGCCAGAAGGGGCTGACACTTCAGCGCTACAAGGGTCTGGGCGAGATGAACCCGGAACAGCTGTGGGAAACGACGCTTGATCCGAATGCAAGGACGCTTCTGCAGGTGCGCGTGGACGACGTCGCCGAGGCTGACGACCTGTTCACCAAGCTGATGGGTGACGTGGTGGAGCCCCGGCGCGAATTCATCCAGAAAAACGCGCTGAACGTGGAAAACCTGGACTTCTGAGCCGCTCTCCGGTGCCGGGAAAGCCTGCGTGCATGGTCCCTGGTGAATCCAAGGCGCGTTTCCACGGGGATCATGTCGATCGTGACACGGGCTTGCGCCGCATTCCACGCCGCATTCCACAAGGGCAGTTCGGGTTCGACCGATATCGAAGTTGACCTGATCGCCGTCATTTGTCCTGCCGCATGATATCTTCGATCAGCACGGCATCGACGAACTCCCCCAGTTCGCGTCGGGCGACCTTCGTCAGTTCCGCCTTGAGAGACTGAAGTGCGGTCGTGTTGGTGAACGCGCCGGCAAATCCACCCGTGTTGGAATAATCGAACAGGACTTCGAGAAAGGAATCCCTCAGTTTCGGCTGTCTGGCGAAAATGTCCTCCTGATGTCCGGGGCTGGTTTCGATACTGATGGTCAGTACGACCAGGGACCGGATTTTTCCCCTTTCGATCACGGGCACCACGAACTGGTTGGCGAGTCTCACATATTCCTTTTCTTCCGGCCCTTCCTTGCCATCTGTTGGGATTCCCTTTTCTGCGCCCTTCTCCAAAGTCTTGCTGTCGGGAGCAGTTGTCGCGTCCCCCGCGGGAATGCCGGATTTCTCCATGAACAGCGCAGTCGAGGCTCCGGCAGCCATGCCCAGGAGAAGAAAGACGACTGGAACGAGTTTTGCGATCATGGGCTTCAGAACGGCAGAACCGCATCGAGTATCTGTTGTCCGTACCGGGGTTGCTGAACGTCGGTGATCTGCCCGCGGCCGCCATAGGAAATCCGGGCCGAGGCGATCTTGTCATAGGTCACCTCGTTCTGGCGCGAGATGTCCTCGGGCCGCACGAATCCCGAAACCAGAAGTTCTCTCATTTCGAAATTCACGCGGATCTCCTGCGACCCGGAAATCGAAAGGACACCGTTGGGCAGAACGTCAACCACCGTTGCGGCAATCCGGAGCGTGAGTTTTTCCTTCCGCTTCACCGATCCCTTCCCGCTCGATCGGCTTTGCGAGTCGATGGCAACCGCGTTGGCCATGGTCGCACCGTCCGGAAACGCGCGCTCCAGCCGTTGCGGGACGCCGAAAAGTTGCGGAACGCCCAGGCTTTCAGATCCGGTTCGCGAACGACTGGTGTCGTTCGATATCTCGGCCTTTTCATCGATTTCGACGACCACGGTCAGGATGTCGCCTTTCCTGAGAGCGCGCCGGTCGCCCAGGAGGGAGTTGCGCTCCCCGCTCCAGAGGGATGACCGGAAGGCGCCACCCACGGGTTGCCCATAGCGCGGCAGGCCGGGCCACATCATGGCGACACGTTCTGCGGACTCGTCCGTCGGCGAAAAGCCGGGAGGCTTGCCAAGATGATCTGCGCGGCTACAGGCCGAAAGCAGAAGAACCGTTGCGCAGAGTACGAGGATATTCCGCATCATCTGACCTCGACGGTTCCGTTCGGCGTGACCAGGCCGACCACGGTGGAACGTGACATCGTGTTCATGACGCGCAGGGAGTCCCCGGTGGAAGCGCGCCCGAGCGCCCGCCCCTCGGCGGTGATGCTCAGGCCGTTCTTCCGAAAACGGATGATCACCAGGTCGTTCGGTTTCACGATCGACACTGGCCCCACGTCACGCGGCATGATCGGGCGGCCGGGATAGATGGTGCGCCTGGCCTCTAGGCCGACGACCTTGGCCGGGTCGGAGAACGCCCCCTCGCGCCGCTTGTCGCCAAGTGCCACATCCTCCGGTTTCACGATTTCCTGCGCCCGGATCATCCGCACCGCGACAACCGATTGAGCGAATGCCGGGGTGGAAAGGAGGAGCAGGAGAACGAAGGTCAACCGCCTCATCAGCGCACCTGCGTGGTCGTGCCAAGCATCTGGTCCACGGCGGACAGAACCTTGGCATTCATTTCATAGCCGCGCTGGGCTTCGATCAACTCGGTCACTTCGCGCACAGCGTCCACGGAACTGTCTTCGAGATATCCCTGGCGGAGCACGCCGAGTCCGTCCTCTCCGGGCGATGATACGAGCGGTGGCCCCGATGCCTCGGTTTCGGTGAACAGGTTGCTGCCCATGGCCTCGAGCCCCTTCGGGTTGGTGAACCCGGCAAGAACGAGTTGACCGAGCAACTGGCCTTCCACCGCATCGCTGAAATAGGCGTAAACCTCGCCGGCGGCGTTGATCGAAATGCTGCGGGCGTCGTTCGGAATGACGATTTCCGGAGAAACGGGGTAGCCTTCCGAGGTTACGATGACGCCTTCGGGAGAGCGCTTCAGACTTCCGTCCCGGGTATAGGCGGTCTGGCCGGATGGCAGGGTGACCTCCAGATAACCGGTCCCTTCGATGGCGATGTCGAGATCCTGTCCGGTTTCGGACAGCGCGCCCTGGGAGAGGTTGATCGACACCGCGACCGGGCGCACCCCCATTCCCAGCTGGATGCCCGTCGGCAGCACGGTGCCGTCGGCGGCGTTGACCGTGCCTGCGCGGGATATCTGCTGATACAGAAGGTCGGTAAACTCGATTCTGCGCGGGTTGTAGCCGGTGGTGTTCATGTTGGCGAGGTTGTTCGAGATGGTTTCGACGCGCAGTTGCTGCGCGCTCATCCCGGTTGCGGCGATGGAAAGGGCTCGCATCTGGGGCCTCCTGAAGCGTTACTTGAGCATGGAATCGACGGCCTTTCGGATCCGCCGGTCTTCGGCGTCGAGAAAGCTCTGGCCCAGCTCGTAGGCGCGCTGGACCTCGATCATTCGCGCCATCTGCTGGATCGCATCGACATTCGACTTTTCGAGAAACCCCTGGAGAACCCGGGGCGACTCGACAGGGGCGGGGTCGCCGGCGGTGCGGAACAGAACGCCATCCTGCCGGGTCAGCTGGCTGGGTGTTTCGGGTTCGAACACGCCGATCTGACCCAGAACGCCCCCCTGTGCCGCGATCGTGCCGTCAGCCGAAATGCGTACCGGCCCGGCATCCGGCGGGATGAAAATGGGGGCGCCACCCGCGTCCATGACCCGGTAACCGTCCGGATTGACAAGATCTCCCTCGGCGTTGGGCGAGAAATTCCCCGCCCGTGTCAGACGCGGCCCCTCCGGTGTTTCCACCATGAAGAAGCCGCGTCCCTCGATCGCCAGGTCAAAATGCCCGCCGGTAGGGGTGAGCGCCCCCTGCGCGAGCGAGGTTTCGCGCACCCGTGCGGCACCCATGGACATGGAGGGCAGGCCGGGGTCCGCCCGGCGCACGAATTCCGAGAATACCAGGCCCTCCTGGCGATATCCGGGGGTTGCGGCGTTGGCGATGTTGTTGGCGATGATCTGCATTTCCCGCATCAAACCCGACTGGCGGGACAGGGCGGGCAGTCCGAAGGTTCCCATCACGACGCTCCTGCAATCAGGGGAATAATCTGGTCCTGGAAGAAAGAGACCAGCAATCGGCTCATGAATTCCATGGAGACCCAGAACACCAGGACGATGGCGGCCAGTTTCGGGGCGAAGGTCAGGGTCAGTTCCTGAATGGTGGTCAAGGCCTGGAACAGACCGATCACCACGCCGGTCACCAGCGCCGCCAGCAGGATCGGCAGCGACAGCATCACCGCCAGCCACAGCCCCTGGCGGAGCAGGTCGAAGAATGCGCCGTCGGTGAGCATGTCACACCGGCATCCTGAGGATTTCCTGATAGGCCTCGACCACCTTGTTGCGGACGGTAACGGCGGTCTCCACCGCCAGTTCCGTCTGTGCCAGCGCCATGACCAGGGACTGTGTATCGGCGGTCCCGGCCATGGCGCCGATGGCCGTATTTTCGGCCACGCGCAGGGTGGCGGCGAAATCGCGGGCGGCGGCGTCGATCTTCTGCCCGAAATTTCCCGAACCGGCCGCCGGTTCCGTGGCCGGCCGCGACGACGTATAGTTCCGGATTGCGGAAAAGCTGCTGACGTCCATTCTGGATTTCCCCTATCTGCGAAGAAGGTCGAGCAGCGCCGCGGACATCGCACGCGTCTGCTCGAACATCTTCAGGTTGGCTTCGTAGCTGCGTTGCGCTTCGCGCGCGTCTGCGATCTCGATCATCAGATCGACATTGGAACCCCGGTAATATCCGTTCTCGTCCGCCAGCGGGTGGGACGGGTCGTAGATATTCTGCGGCTGCGCCGGGTCGAGCCGTACCCGGCCGGCGCGAACGAGGGTTTCGCCCGACGGTCCGCGCTCGACCTCGAACGGGATCACCTTGCGCCGGTATCCCGGCGTGTCGGCGTTCGAGATGTTTTCGGATATGTGCAGAAGCCGCTGCGACTGCGCGCGCAAACCGCTGGCCGAGACGGCGAGGGCCGATGAAAAATCACTCATGCCCACCCCCTACACACGCCCGAGACTGCTGCGCAGGATGTTCAGCGAGGATCGGTAGATCGCCAGCGCGCGGTCGTGTTCGCTCCGGATTTCGGCGGCCTTGACCATCTCTTCTTCCAGGGAAACGGTATTGCGGCCCGGTTCGAACATGGACCGGGCTTCGAATTCGTCCCATTGCAGACCGCCATTGCCGGCGCCGTTCAGGTGAGCGGGGCGGCTGGCACGCATGGCAAATTCCCCGGTACCGGAGACGAGATCCGGGAACGGGGCGATGTCGCGCGCCCGATAGCCGGGCGTGTCGGCATTGGCGATGTTCCTGGCAACGACGGTCTGGCGGTATGCGGCATGTTCGGCCATCGCACGCGCCATGTTGAAAACGTTCAGCGTGTTGAACATCGGGGCTTCTCCCTCGATCGGTTTCAATCAAGGCTTAACCCCGATTCGTTTAGAAACCGTTTGCGCGAATTCTTGCGGAGGCGGCGATGGTTCTCGATCTGGACATTCTGAAGGCCCATCTGGGATCGGCCCGGATCGCGCGCCCGCTGGGGCGCGTGGCCGCGGTGCGGGACGGGCTGATTCTGGTGTCCGGGCTGGAGCGGCGAGCGGCGGTCGGAGACCGGCTGCTCTTGCGCCGGGGATGCGGGCCGTTGGGGGGAGAGGTGCTTCAGATCGACGATCTGGGGATCAGGATGCTGCCGGATGCCGCTCCGGACGGGGTGGCGGTCGCAGATGCGGTCCTTCTGGAAGGTCGGGCCACGTTCTGCCCGTCCGATGCCTGGATCGGGCGCATCGTCGATCCTTGCGGCCGGGCACTGGATGGCAGGCCTCTGGCCAGGGGCGGGCAGGCGCGCGAGATGGTGGCGCCGCCGCCGCCGGCCGCCTTGCGCCGGGGGATGGGTGAGCGGCTGCCGACCGGGCTTGCCGTTCTCGACACCATGCTGCCCATCGTCCGGGGGCAGCGCGTCGGCCTGTTCGCGGGGTCGGGGGTCGGCAAGTCCAGCCTGCTGGCACATCTGGCGCGCCAAATGGAGGCGGATGTGGTCGTCCTCGCCCTGATCGGTGAGCGCGGGCGCGAGGTCAACGATTTTGTGCACAAGGTGCTGGGCCGCGACGGGATGGCCCGCACGGTCGTGGTGGCGGCCACCTCGGACCAGTCGGCCCTGACCCGGCGGCGCTGCGGCTGGGCGGCGATGGCGGTGGCGGAACATTTCCGCGACAGCGGTCGCAACGTGCTGCTTCTGGTCGATTCGGTGACCCGGTTCGCCGAAGCGCATCGCGAGGTGGCGGTTGCCGCGGGCGAAGGCGCTGCGCTGCGCGGGTTTCCACCGTCACTCACGCCCCAGATCACCGGCTTGTGCGAACGCGCGGGCCCCGGTGCGGACGGGCAGGGCGACATCACCGCCATCTTCAGCGTCCTTGTGGCCGGGTCGGACATGGACGAGCCGGTGGCCGACATCCTGCGCGGGGTTCTGGACGGGCATGTGGTGCTGGACCGCGATATCGCCGAACGCGGGCGCTATCCGGCCATCGACGTGGGGCGGTCGGTCTCGCGCAGCCTTCCCGATGCCGCCAGCGAAGAGGAAAACCGGATCATCGCCGAGGCACGCCGCCTTCTGGGCGCCTATGAGCAGTCCGAGGTGATGATCCGGGCCGGGCTCTATCAGGCCGGGGCCGATCCTGTGCTTGACCAGGCCGTTCGCGCCTGGCCTGATCTGGATGCCTTCTTTGCCCGGACCGACACCGATGGCATCGCTGCCAGTTTCCAGCGGTTGCAACTGATCCTGCGCCGCTCGGCCGCAGGGCAGGAGGCGCGCCACCCGTGAGCAAGCCGGCGCCGGTACCGCCGCCGGAGGGGGAGCTCAGCGGATCGGGGCGAAGATGGCGTCCTTCAGCCGGCAGTCGCGGGCCACATCCGGCCCGCAGGGCACCGGGTCGAGATCCCTGCCCAGGCAGATGCGCGCTTCCTGGATATGGCCGTCGCGGCAGGTTATGGTGATCATGTCGGGCGACAGGTCGGGGTTTGCCCGGAGGAAGGCCTCTTCGACGACGCTGGCCGGCAGCCTGACCGCGCGGTCGAGCCGGCGGAATATCGCGGGCCGCCTGATGCTGTCATAGGCGCGGCGGGACAGGGCGAAATAGTCCCGCGCGCTCAGCCCGGTGCAGCTTCCGTGTTTTTTCCACTGATACCAGGCAAGCCCGGAACTGCCCATGATATCCGCCATTTCGCGGGTCATCGCGCGGGATGGCGGGGGAAGGGGTGTGCGACAGAATTCCGGCCAGCCGCGCCGATATTGCGGCCAGAGCCCGTGCAGGGTCCAGCCCATGCCGCGCCCCGGGGCGCATTGATCGGCGCCCTGCGCATCGCCTGTGGTGACGCACCAGTTGGGCGACCAGCCAAGCGACAGGACGAAATAGTCGAAATCGCCCGCGCGCCCGTCGTCCCGGGCCGGTGCGGGCTGGCCGGCAAGCAGCAAGAGCACGATCAGAACCCGGTGCATTCGCCTCTTTCCTTATCGGTTCGGGGCGACTATATAAGCCTCAAGTTCCCCGACAACGGAAACCCGTTCCGGAGCCACCTCCGGGACCGCCGATTTCAGGCGACGGGGAAGATGTGCTCGAAGGAGATGAACGCATGGCAAAACCGTTGATGGCCAAGGCAACCGCCGTGTGGCTGGTGGACAACACGACGATCAGCTTCAAGCAGATTGCGGATTTCTGCGGCCTGCATGAGCTGGAGGTGCAGGGGATCGCCGATGGCGAGGTCGCCGTGGGCGTCAAGGGTTTCGACCCCATCGCCAACAACCAGCTGACGCAGGAAGAGATCGAAAAGGCCGAGAAGGACCCGAAACACAAGCTCAAGCTCAAGTTCAACCCGGCGGCCGTGGGCGAGGAAAAGCGCCGCGGTCCGCGCTATACGCCGCTGTCCAAGCGCCAGGATCGCCCCGCCGCGATCCTGTGGCTGGTGAAGTTCCACCCCGAACTGTCGGACGCGCAGATTTCCAAGCTGGTCGGTACGACCAAGCCGACGATCCAGTCGATTCGCGACCGCACCCACTGGAACATCGCCAATATCCAGCCGATCGACCCGGTGGCGCTGGGCCTGTGCAAGCAATCGGAGCTGGACGCCGCCGTGCAGAAGGCGGCCGCGAAGAAGGCCGCCGACGGGTCGGTGATGAGCGACGACGAGCGGCGCAAGCTGGTCAGCACCGAACAGTCCCTGGACATGCCGGCCGAGCCGAAGATCCCGACCGCGATCGAGGGGCTCGAAACCTTCAGCCTGTCCGATCCGCGCGATGAAGAGCGCGACGAAGATCCGATCATGGATGCCGAAAGCCTCTTCAACCTGCCGAAGGATGGCGACGAAGAAGACGAAGAGGATGATGCGCCTCGGCCCTGATCCGGCCCAGAACTTGACGCATTCGCGCCCACCCGGGCGGGCTCCTGCCCTCTGTCGCACGCAGTACCGAATCCCGTCGGGCGCGACACGCTCGAAAGGCCCCGAACCGGAAACGGCCGGGGCCTTTTCGCGTTCGCCTGCCCGGGGCTACATGGCGTTCATGGTCAGCAACTCGTATTCCGCCACCTTTTCGTCGTCCTGATTGGTCAGGGTGACGTGCCAGCGCACCTCGCCATATTCCTCGTTGCGCGGGGTTTTCTGCTTCACGGTCAGGCGTACCTTGATGCTGTCGCCCGCGCTGACCGGCTTCATGAAGCGCAGCCCGTCAAGCCCGGTATTGGCCAGAACCGGGCCTTCGTCGGGCTCCACGAACAGGCCGGCGGCAAAGCTCAGCAGAAGGTAGCCATGCGCGACCCGCCCCGGGAAGAAGGGGTTTCGCCGGGCGGCGTCCTCGTCCATGTGGGCGTAGAAGGTGTCGCCGGTGAATTCGGCGAAATGTTCGATATCCTCCATCGTGACGGTGCGCGCGGGGGTGTGCAGCGTCTCGCCGATCTGCAACTCGCCGAAGCGCCGGGTGAAGGGGTGGGCCGGCCCCCGGATTTCGGCGGCCCCCGGCACCCACCTGCCGCCGATTGCCGTCAGCATGTCGGGTGATCCCTGCACGGCGGTGCGCTGCATGTAGTGCATCACCCCGCGCACGCCGCCCATTTCTTCGCCGCCGCCGGCGCGGCCAGGGCCGCCATGCACCATGTGCGGCAGGGGGCTGCCGTGGCCGGTGCTTTCCTTCATCGACACCCGGTCGTTGAAGTAGAGCCGCCCGTGAAAGGCGCCCGCCGCCAGAACCGCGGCGCGGGCCACCTCCGGGTCATGGGTGATGACCGAGGCCACCAGCGAGCCCTGCCCGCGATTGGCAAGCTCCAGCGCATGATCGAGATCGCGATAGCCCATCACCGTGGAAACCGGGCCGAAGGCTTCGGTATCGTGCACCCGTTCGGCGCGGTCCGGGTCGGGGCAGTGAAACAGCATCGGCGGCAGGAAGGCGCCCTTGTCCGTGTTGGCGCCGACCACCTCGAAGTCGTCGGGATCGCCGAAGACGCGCTCGGCTTCCGAACCGATGATCGCGGCCTTTTCCAGAACGTCGCGCTTCTGAGCGTTCGAGATCAGCGCGCCCATGCGGGTCTGCTCCAGCCGCGGGTCGCCGATCACGGTCTTTTCCAGCCGTGCGCTCAGCGCCTCGATCACCGCCTGGACCTGCGGTTCGGGCACGATGATGCGGCGGATGGCGGTGCATTTCTGCCCCGCCTTGACGGTGATTTCGCGGGCGGCCTCCTTGATGAAGAGATCGAATTCCGGGGTGCCCGGCACCGCGTTCGGCCCCAGGATCGAGGCATTGAGGCTGTCCTGCTCGGCCACGAAACGGACCGAACTTGCCAGGATGTTCGGGTTCGAGCGCAGCTTCAGCGCGGTGTCGGCCGAGCCGGTGAAACTCACCACGTCCTGGCAGCCCAGCCGGTCGAGCATGTCGCCCAGCCCGCCCGCGACCAGTTGCAGCGCCCCTTCCGGCACGATCCCCGACTCCAGCATCAGCCGCACTGCCGCCTCGGTCACGTAACAGCTGTTGGTCGCCGGCTTCACGATCGCCGGAACGCCGGCCAGCAGGGTGGGGGCAAGCTTTTCCAGCATTCCCCAGACCGGGAAGTTGAAGGCGTTGATATGCACCGCCACGCCTTGCAGCGGGGTGCAGACGTGCAGCCCCTGAAAGCTGCCCTGCCGCGAAAGCTGCTCGGGCTCGCCATCCAGATACAGCTGCCCGTCGGGCATCTCCCGCCGCCCTTTCGAGGCGAACACGAACAGGGTACCGATGCCGCCATCGATGTCGATCAGGTGATCCTTCTGCGTCGCGCCGGTGTCGAAGGAGATGTCGTAAAGCGCCTGTTTGCGCTCGTTGAGGTATTGCGCCAGCGCCTTGAGCATCCGCGCCCGGTCGTGAAAGGTCAGCCGGCGCAGGGCCGGGCCGCCCGTGTTGCGCGCATGATCCAGCAGCGCCTGCACGTCCAGAGCGGCGTTTCCGGCCCTTGCGATCACCTCTCCGGTGATGGCGCTGGCGATGTTGCGGGCGCCTTCGCCCGGTGCCACCCATTCCCCGGCGGCATAGCTCGAAATTTCACGAATGGTCATGGTCTTGTCCTTGCAGGATCGGGTTCGGGTCGGGCGGACGGATTGCCGCTCCACCGGCTCAGTTCATCTGGGCGGGGAGGAAAAGCACCAGAATCGGCACCAGGACGATCAGCCCCAGCCGGAAGATGTCGGCCACCCAGAACGGCGTGACGCCGCGGAAGATCGTGCCGGTGGACACGTCGCCGACGACGCCCTTGAGGATGAACACGTTCAGTCCCACCGGCGGCGTGATCAGGCTGATCTCGGTCACCACCACGACGACGATGCCGAACCAGACCGGATCATAGCCCAGCGATACCACCAGCGGAAAGAAGATCGGCACCGTCAGCAGCATCATGGACAGCGATTCGAATACGCAGCCAAGGATGATGTAGATGCCGAGGATCATCAGGATCACGACGAAGGGGGAAACGTCATATGAAGTGACCATGGAAATCAGCGCCTCTGGCAGACCGGCCAGGTTGATGAAATTGGAGAAGATCTGCGCCCCGATCAGGATCGAGAACAGCGCGGCCGAGGTATAGGCGGTTTCCTTGAGAACTTCGAAAGTGGAGCCGATCGTCAGCCCGCCGCGGAACAGGGCGATCAGGAAGGCGCCCATCGCGCCCATGCCGGCGGCCTCGGTGGGCGAAAAGGTCAGGTTCAGGGGTTCGAAATCGAACAGTCCGTAAAGGCCGCCGATGACCAGGAAGAACAGCAGCAGCACCGCCCAGACTTCCCGCAGCGCCTTGATGCGGTCGCCCCAGCCGGTGCGCTCGCCTGCCGGGCCGGCCTCCGGATTGCGCCAGACCGTCCAGCGCACGGCGAACAGGTAGAACAGGATGCCCAGCAGCCCCGGCACGATCCCGGCCATGAACAGCTTTCCGATCGAGGTTTCGGTGAGCAGCCCGTAGATCACCAGGATGACCGAGGGCGGAATCAGGATGCCCAGCGTGCCGCCCGCCGCGATCGAGGCGGTGGAAAGTTCGTCGGAATAGCCATAGCGGCGCATCTGCGGCATGGCCACCTTGGACATGGTGGCGGCGGTGGCAAGAGACGATCCGCAGATCGCCGAGAACCCGCCGCAGGCGGCCACCGTGGCCATGGCGATGCCGCCGCGCATATGGCCCAGAAAGGCCGCGGAGACCGAATAGAGCTCGCGCGCCATGCCGCCCTTGTTGACGAACAGTCCCATCAGGATGAACAGCGGCACCACCGACAAGCCGTAATCCTGTGCGGTATCCATGACCTGCCGGCCGACCATGGACATGGCGGCGTTGAGCCCGCGGTCACTGAAAACCGAGCCGCCCCGCTCATAGGCATAGCCCAGCGTCCCGACCAGCCCCATGGCGAACACGATGGGCAGGCGCATCAGCACCAGCGCCAGGACGATGGTGAATCCGATCAGTGCGGCGGTCATTGGGCACTCTCCGAAAGCAGCTGCGGGGCGAACAGGTGGAGCAGGCCGGTCACGATCATCGCCAGCGCCGAAATCGCGGTGAACAGGGCGATGAACCAGCCGATGTAGAAGGTCGGGATGGCAAGGTATTCGGTGACGTCTCCGTAGTCGCGGGCGCGTTCGGCAAGCACCCAGACCCTTTGCACCGGCCAGTAGAGCATCGCGCCCGAGAGGATGTGGATGAGCGCGTCACGGATCCGGTGCAGCCGGAACCGCATGAAGATCCCGTCGGTCAGGTCCACTGCGATATGGCCTCCGTTGACCGAGATGACCGGCAGGACCGAGAAGACGATGATGGCCATGAAGATCCGGGTCAGTTCGGTCGCCGCCTCGATGGGAGAGTTGAACATGGACCGCAGGATGACGTCGAAGAAGGTCATGACCATCAGGACGAACAGCGCGATGCAGGCGATCAGCACCGGTATCGCGCTGGCCGACCGTATCAGTTTGAGCAGGCTGCCCATGTCAATGCCCTCCCGATTGGCATGAAGGAAAGGAAAAGGGGCCGGCGTGTGGCGGCCGGCCCCGTCGCGGTTTGCGGTCTTACTTGTAGGCGGCCATGTCCGCCTTGATCATCTCGTAGGCGGCCTGGGCATCGACGCCCTTGGCAGCCACCTCGGCGATGACCTTCTTGCGAACCTCTTCGGCGATCTGGGCGAATTTCGCCTGGTCCTCGGCCGAAGCCTCGATGATCGCGTTATCGCCCGCGGCCAGGGTGGCCTCACGCCCGATCTCGTCGATCTCGTCCCAGATCTTGCCGATCTCGCGGCTCAGCGGCTCGCCGAAGACCTTTTCGTCCAGCGCCTTGCGGATGTCTTCGGGGAGGGCGTCGAAGCTGTCCTGGTTCATGATGAAGGCGAAGGATCCGCGATACAGGCCGCCCGGCATCTCGTAGACGTTCTTGGCCACTTCGGTCAGCTTGAAGCCCTTGCGCGATTCCATCGGCATCACCACGCCGTCGGCCGCGTTCGAGGCCAGCGTCTCGTAGACCTTCGGCGCCGGAACCTTGATGCCGGTCATGCCCAGCTTGTCGGCCACATCCGAGGCCACGCCGCCCGGCACCCGGACCTTCATGCCGTTCATTTCGGCCAGCGAGGTCACCTTCCTGTTGGAATGCAACTGGGCCGGGCCGTGGGTGAACATGGCAACCACCTTCAGCCCGCGATGCTCGTCCGCCTTCTTGAGGTACTTGTCATAGGCGCGCCAGTAGGCGACCGAGGCCGCCTCGGCCGAGCCTTCATAGCCCGGAAGCTCGATCAGCTTGGTGGTGGTGAAACGGCCCGGCTGATAGCCGTGGAAGATGATCGACAGATCCGCGGCCCCGTCCATGATCAGGTCGGGCTGGGCCGGCGGCGGGGCCATGCCCAGCTTCAGCTCGGTGGTGACGCGGCCGCCGGTGGCTTCTTCCACCATCTGGGTGAACTTGGGCCACATCTTGGCGTTGATGCCGTGGGTCGGCGGGGCCCAGCTGGAAATGGTCAGCGTATATTCGGCCTTGTTCTCGGATGCAGCTGCGAAGGTTCCGGAAACGGCGAGCGCCGCGCCGGCAAGCAGGGAAGCGAGTTTCGTGAATTTTGCCATCTTGTTTCCTCCCGGGGTTGTCGATGGATGATGCCGTTAATGGTCAATATTGCAACTATCAACCACGGTGGCCGGGATCCCGTGGCGCGCCCGATGCCTTCGAACCGGGGCGCGGGTGCGCTGGTCCGAAAGGTCTGAACAGGTTCTGGACATCCGTCTGTCCTCTCCACGAGAATCGCGTCGGTGAGTTATTTATTGACCAACCGTTCGGTTTATGCAAGGAATTTGTCGAAACATTCACAAAGCGGCCAGACCATGTCCGATACGATTCTTGCGCATGACCACGGGAATTGGGTTGAAATCACCCTCAATCGGCCCGATCGGCTCAACAGCTTCACCGACGAGATGCATCTTGCCCTGCGGGCGGCCATCGAGGGCGCGCGCGATGGCGGGGCGCGGGCGATCCTGCTGACCGGGGCGGGGCGCGGATTTTGCGCGGGCCAGGATCTGGGTGACCGCGATCCGCGCAAGATGGACGGCCCACCCGACCTGGGAAACACCGTGCGGACCTTCTACGCGCCACTGGTGCGGCTGATCCGGTCGCTCGAGTTTCCGGTGGTCTGCGCGGTGAACGGCGTGGCCGCCGGGGCCGGGGCCAATATCGCGCTGGCCTGCGACGTGGTGCTGGCCGCCGAGAGCGCGAAATTCATCCAGTCCTTCGCGAAGGTCGGGCTGATCCCCGATACCGGCGGCAGCTGGCACCTGCCGCGCCTTCTGGGCGAGGCCCGCGCCAAGGGGCTGGCCTTCACCGCCCAGCCGCTGACCGCCCGGCAGGCCGAGGAATGGGGGCTGATCTGGAAGGCGCTGCCGGACGAGCGGCTGATGGACGAGGCGCGGGCCATGACCGAAGGCTTCGCCAATGGCCCCACGCTGGGTCTGGGCCTGACCAAGCAGTGCATCCAGGCCGCCGCCACGAACACGCTGACCGAGCACCTTGAAATCGAGGCGGATGCCATGAAAAGGTGCGGCGAAAGTGCGGATTATGCGGAAGGTGTGGCCGCTTTCCTTGAAAAGCGCAGGCCGCAATTCAAGGGGAAATGACGTGGCTGAAGATTTTGGCGGGAAAATGATGCCTGATGCGAAGCAGCGCGCCGAACGGGCAGCCGCGACCATGTGGGCCGCGGATCACGCCTCGAAATGGGCAGAGATGAAACTTGCCGAGGTGGATGAAGGAACGGCCACGGTGGAAATGACCGTTCGTCCGCATCACTGCAACGGGCATGGCATCTGCCATGGCGGGGTGATCTTCCTGCTGGCCGACAGTGCCTTTGCCTATGCCTGCAACAGCCGCAATCAATCGACCGTTGCCCAGCACAACATGATCAGCTACATCGCGCCGGGCCGCGAAGGCGACCGGCTGAAGGCGGTGGCGCGCGAAGTGAATCTCAGCGGGCGAAACGGCATCTACGACGTGACGGTAACCAGACAGGACGGCACCGTGATCGCCCAGTTCCGGGGCATGTCCCGGGCGATTGGTGGCCATGTCTTCCCGGAAAGCTGAGCTGCGGAGAACACCATGAAAGACCTGACCCCCGCGAAATCCGACCTTGACCCGATCGAGATCGCCTCGCGCGACGAGATCTCGGCGCTGCAGCTGAAGCGGCTGAAATGGTCGCTGCGCCATGCCTACGACAACGTGCCGATGTATCGCCAGCGCTTCGACGAGGCCGGCGTGCACCCCGATGACCTGAAGACGCTGGCCGACCTGGCGAAGTTCCCCTTCACCTACAAGAACGACCTGCGCGACAACTACCCCTTCGGCTTGTTCGCGGTGCCGCGCGACCAGATCGTGCGCCTGCATGCCTCGTCGGGGACCACCGGCAAGCCGACCGTGGTCGGCTATACCCGCAACGACCTGGACAACTGGGCCGATCTGGTGGCCCGGTCGATGCGCGCCAGCGGAACCCGCCCCGGCGACATCGTCCATGTGGCCTATGGTTATGGCCTCTTCACCGGCGGGCTTGGCGCCCATTACGGGGCCGAACGGCTGGGCTGCACGGTGGTGCCGGTGTCGGGCGGCATGACCGAACGGCAGGTGCGGTTGATTACCGATTTCCGGCCCACCACCATCATGGTCACGCCGTCCTACATGCTCAACATCCTCGAACAGTTCCACAAGCTGGGCCTGGACCCGCGGGAAAGCTCGCTGGAAGTGGGCATCTTCGGGGCCGAGCCTTGGACCGATGCCATGCGGGCCGAGATGGAAGAGGCCTTCGACATGCACGCGGTGGACATCTACGGCCTGTCCGAGATCATGGGGCCGGGGGTGGCGAATGAATGCGTCGAAACCAAGGACGGCCTGGTCATCTGGGAAGACCACTTCTATCCCGAGATCATCAACCCCGAGACCGGAGAGGTCCTGCCCGATGGCGAGATGGGCGAGCTGGTCTTCACCACCCTGACCAAGGAAGGGCTGCCGATGATCCGCTACCGCACCCGCGACCTGACCCGGCTGCTGCCGGGCACGGCGCGCTCGATGCGGCGGATGGAGAAGATTACCGGCCGTTCGGACGACATGATCATCCTGCGCGGCGTCAACGTTTTCCCCAGCCAGATCGAGGAGCAGCTCATGGCGACCGGGGGGCTGGCCCCGCACTACCAGATCGAGCTTTACAAGTCGGGCAGGATGGATGCCATGCGTGTCTATGTCGAGGCGACTCCGGGCGCGGCGGACGAGCTGTCGAAGACCGCCGCCGCGCGGATGCTGACCAAGCGGATCAAGGACAATGTCGGTGTCACGACCGAGATCATCGTCGGCGATCCCGGCTCGGTCGTCCGCTCCGAGGGCAAGGCCAAACGCGTCATCGACAACCGGGACAAGGGGTAGGCGCTTGTGGCCCGGACGATTGCAAAGGACCACGACCTCAAGCGGGCGCAGATCCTGAAATCTGCCGCCCGCGTGTTCGCGCGCGAAGGGTTCGACCGGGCGTCGATGACCCAGCTTGCGCGCGAATGCGGGATCTCGAAGGCAAACATCTATCACTACTACGACAGCAAGGACGCGATCCTTTACGACATTCTCGACAGCTACCTGTCGGGCCTGCGCGATCTGGTCCTGTCGGTGGATACCGAAGGGCTCGACCCCGAGACGCGGTTCCGCACCGTGGTGCGCGAGATCCTCAACGCCTACAAGGGCGCGGACGAGGAACACCAGGTGCAGATCAACGCGCTTTCGGCCCTGCCCGAGGACCAGCAGGAACAGATGCGGGCCTACCAGCGCGACATGGTGCGCTTCATGAGCGACTGCATCAAGGCGCTTGCGCCCGATGTCTTTGCCGAGGACCGCACGCGGTTGCGTTCGACCACGATGTCGGTATTCGGGATGCTCAACTGGTATTTCATGTGGAGTGCCGACGCCGACACCACCGCGCGCGAGGCTTATGCGGATCTGGTCTGCGACCTGACGCTGGGCGGCGTACGCGGGATGTGATACCGCCCCCTCCCGCGGCGGCCGGGGCGGGCTGCGGGGGGGGCGCCACACAGGCCGCGCGCATCCGGGCGAAGTTACAGGAAGAGGCCGAAATCGGCCGCCGTCAGCGCCGTTGCCGACTTGGTCTCCAGGTTCACTTCCAGCGTTCCGCCGGTGCCGTACGCGGTGAGGTCGATGATTGCGGTGGTGTAGCCGAAGGCATCAACCGTGTAGGTGATGTTCGACGACAGTGCGGCGAAGCTGGTCACGCCCATGTTCGAGAACCGGATCTGATCCTCGCCGGGGGTGAAGTCCCTGATCACGTCGGAGCCGGAATCGGGCCGGAACAGGAACGTGTCGTTGCCGGCGCCGCCCCAGAGGGTGTCGTTGCCCTGTTCGCCGACGATCATGTTGTCGCCCTGTCCGCCCCGGATCTCGTCGTCGCCCAGCCCTCCGTTCAGCACGTCCTTGCTGGCACCAGCCACCAGCGTGTCGCTTCCGGTTCCGCCGTAAAGAGTGGAGGCTTGGGCAGAGGCGCTGTTGTCCAGCCGGTCGTCGCCGGCATTGCCGAGAAGAACGCTCTCGCCGCCGGTGGAAAGGATGGTGTCGTTGCCGGTGCCGCCGTTCACCGTGTCCTGGCCGCTGCCGGCGTCGATGCTGTCATTGCCGGTCCCGCCGCGCAGGACGTCCTTGCCTGCGCCGCCGGCGATGCTGTCGCTGCCCGCGCCGCCGGCGATGGTGTCGTTGCCGCCCCCGCCCGAGAGGGTGTCGTCGCCGTCGCCGCCCCGGATCCTGTCGCGACCGTTGCCGCCGGTCAGGGTGTCCTCGCCGCCCCGGCCGAGCAGCACGTCGTTGCCGGTCCCGCCGTCGAGAACCTCGGCGGCGCCGCCGCCGCGCAGCCGGTCGTTGCCGGCCCCGCCCGACACCGCCCCCGACAGCGAGCCCGCGGCGCCGTCGTAGATGTCATTCCCCGCATACAGGTTCACCGCGCCCATGGCGCCGGTGTTGATCACGATGTCGTTGCCGGTGCCGGCGCGCAGCGATCCGGTGACGACCCCCGCGTTCTCGACCTGCGCGCCGCCGCTGCCGAAGCCGCCGACTTCGCCGAGGATGCGGCCGGTGTTGGTCAGCGCATCGAAGCCGCCGCCGCCGCCGAAGCCCATATCGCCGATGATCGTGCCGTCGTTGACGACCCGGTCGGAACCGCCGCTGCCCTCGAAGGCGGTGCCGCCCGAGCTGACGGTGCCGCTGTTGACGAAGCTGGTCACGAAGTCGGAAACCGTCGCCGCGCCGGGCAGGGCGAAGCGGACCGCAGCGGTCGAGGCGCTGGCGTTCTCGATCACCCCGCCATTGTCCAGCCGCACGGCGTTTCCGGTCAGGAACACCGCCGATGCGCCGGTTTTGCTCAGGCTCGTTGCGGCGATGCGGCCGCTGTTGATCACCACGTTGTCGTCGCCGGTCAAGGCGATGCCGTGCCGGCCGAGGCTGACGATCTCGCCCGCGTTGCTGACCGAGTTCTTCGCCCCGGTGATCGAAAGCGCGGCGCGCTCGGATACCAGCGTGCCGGTGGACAGGATGGCGATGCGGTTGCCGTCCGAACTGCCGTCGGAGAGGTCGGAAATGGCGATGGCGCTGCCGGAGGCGTGAACGGAGCCGGCGATGGTGATGTTCACCTGTTCCTCCGTGGTGCCCTCGAAGGCGTTGACGGGGCCGCCCCCCGCCGCATCGGTCAGTACCGAGCGGCCGGAAAGCAGGACATAGTTTTCCCCGGTGACGAGAGGTACCTGCGGAATGTTGCCGATCAGGTCGGAGAAGATGAAGGTCGTGGTCATGTTCGCGCCTCTGCTCTGGTGTTTCGTGCTTTCCGCGCTCCGGCGGCGGAGCGGGACATGCCGTACGCTTCTAGGAAATTGCCGTTTTCCCCGCACCTGCCATCTGGTAGGGGCGGGGAATGAAAGTTCTTGCCGATCTTCACGGGGCGGTGGAAGCGCTGCAGCGCGAGGGCTTCCGCGACTGGGACGCCTTCGCGCGCGCCGCCGGCACGATCCAGAATGCCGGTTTCGCCCTTTACCGCGCCACCTTCGCCCCCGGCGGGCGGGTGCCCGAGGCGGTGGAGTTCATCGCCTCGTCCGACACCTCGGTCACCGAGGCCTATCGGGAATTGCGGATCTGGCGTCACAACGTGATCCCGGAGACGGAAATGGCGCCGCTGGAGCCGGTGCGCCGCACCGACGTGATCGACGAAGAGGAGTTCGCCCGCCTCGGGCCGATTCACGACTTCATGCGCTGCCACGGGATGGACTACCAGATACTGGTGCCGGCGGTTCTGGCCGAGAACCGGATGCTCGGCATGTTCCTGTGGCGCGACCGCGCGGGCGGGGATTTCGACGATCTCGAAAAGCAGCGCCTGGCGCTGTTCATGCGGCATCTGGTGGCGGTGTCGGGCAGCTCCCGCCTTGGTGGCGGGGCGGGGGCGGCGGATGCCGGGCTGCGCGAGGCGGTGGGGCGTTTCGCCGGCCACTGGGCGCTGACCCCGGCCGAAAGCGACATCCTTGCCGATCTGCTCGAGGGGCTCTCGTTGCGGGAGATCGCCCGGCGCTCAGGGCGCAGCTACGGCACCGTGCGCTGGCATGTGCGCAACATCCTCGAGAAATGCCAGGTGGGCAGCCAGAGGGATCTGCTGCGCGAGTTCTACACCCTGATCCGCCACTGAGCGGCGGTCCGGCGGTCTGGCGGCGGCCCTATTTCCCGGCGACACGCGGGCGGATGTCCCGGCGGATCTGCTCGCCCACGCTGTGCCGGGCGCGTTCCAGGTCGTGTTCGACCTGAAGGTGGATCCAGAAATCGGCCGCGGTACTGAAATACCTTGCCAGCCGCAGCGACAGTTCCACCCCGACCGGAGACGTTCCGGCCAGGACCTCGGTGATCCGTCCCTCAAGCACATGAATGGCGCGGGCCAGCTCCTGCGGGGAGATGCCCAGCGGCTTGAGGTATTCCTCCATCAGCACCTGTCCGGGCGGCGGGCAGAGGAAAACCGGTTCGGCCTGTTTTTCCTCGACCGGCTCCATCTGCACCTCGGTCGCATATCCGGCCTCTTTCCACGCCTGCAATCCGCCGCTCATGTGAATGACGCGGTCGTAGCCTTCCTTCAGAAGCATCTTGCCCGCGGCCTCGCTGCGCTTGCCGACCGCGCAATGCAGCACCACCTTCTTGCCCGGAAGTGCAGGAAACATCTCGGGTTCGAAGCTTGACAGCGGCAGCAGTACCGCCCCGGCGATGTGCTCCTTTTCGTATTCCGAGGTCTCCCGGACATCGACCAGCAGGATTTCGTTGCGGTCGAGCCATTCCTTGACCTGCCGGACATCGGCGGCCTGGACGGTCGGTTGCGGATTGTCGGACATGGGCGCGAGATCCTCGTGTCGGTTTACCGGGCGCAGTGCCGCAATTGTGGCCCAATGACAAGGGGCGGGCAATGGCCCGCCCGCCCTGCCGCCCGGTTCGGCATGTTCATGGCCCGGTTCGGGCCGTGCTCAGCCTGCCTTCAGCCCCAGCCTGTCAAGGATCGCTCCGGCTTCGGCCTGCCACCGCGTGCGCAGCTCGGCATTGCCGGTATGCCGGATGCCCCAGCCCTTCAGCATGTCGAATTTCCGGGAATCTGCCGCGCCGAAGCTGGCTGCCACCCGCGGCCACCAGTAATCCACCGAGGCCTGAAGCGCCGCCCGGTCATGGCTTTCCAGCAGCCGGACCAGACCTTCCTCGGCCAGTTCGGCGTGGTGCGCCTCGATCGGGGCGATGGCGCGGAAGGCCTCGGCCAGAGGCTGGTAGGAAACCAGCGCGAATTCGGCCAGCTGAACCACCACCGCGCGGCCCATCAGCAGGTTCATCACAACTGCGTCGGCCCAGCCTTCCAGCGGGTAGTTGAAGACCGCAAGCCGCATGTCGTGTTCGCTTCGGGTGGCGCCGATGTCGGCGTTGCGCTCCAGCCGCGCGGTCCAGGGGTGATGGGTGGCATAGCGCGCGGTGTCGGCGCCGAATTCGCCCATGATCCGCAGCACCCGGTCGGCATTGTCGGTCTTTTCCAGCACGATCCGCGCCGCGGCGATGCGTTCCTTGATGCCGGGGCCTTCGTTGATGATGTCGGCAAATCCCGCGGCGCCGGCCAGTTCGCTGTCGACGAAGGTGGCCATCAGCTTCAGCAGCTCGGCGCGATAGCGCGGCGGCACGTTCGCCGGGTTGGTCAGAACCCCGCCCTGCGCCAGGTAGGTTTCAATGCTCATGTCTTCGGTCATCCGTCCGTCCCCCCTACTGGTCGTAATCCACGACCACCTTGTCGGTCAGCGGATAGGACTGGCAGGACAGCACGTAACCCTTCTCGACCTCGTAGTCCTCCAGCGCGTGGTTGGCGACCATCTCGACCTCGCCCTCGATCACCTTGCAGCGGCAGGTCGAGCAGACCCCGGCCTTGCAGGCATAGGGGGCGTCCATGCTGTTTTCCAGCGCCACGTCCAGGATCGAAACGTCCTTGGGCGCGGTGATCGTCCGGGTGGCCCCGTCCAGCGTGATCGCGATGCTGGCCTGGTTGGCGCCCGAGGCCGCATCCTTCGATACCACCCTGCGCGTCAGGCGGCCGGGCTGGGCGCTGGCGAAAAGCTCGAACTTGATCTTCTCGTCGCCCAGCCCGTGGTCGCGCAGCGCCCTGGCGATGCCCAGCATCATCGGCTCGGGCCCGCAGATGAAGGCCATGTCCACATGTTCGATGTCGATCCAGCCGGTGCGGAACAGCTGGGCGCATTTTTCTTCCGTGACCATGCCGGTGAACAGGTCGATTTCCTGCGCGTCCTGTTCGAGGATGTGGATCACGTTGAACCGGCCCATGTAGAGGTTCTTCAGATCCTCCAGCTCTTCGCGGAACATGATCGAGCTGACGCCCCTGTTGGCATAGACCAGCGTGAAATTGGACCGCGGTTCGATCTCTAGCGCCGTCCTGATGATCGACAGCACCGGCGTGATGCCCGACCCACCCGCGAAACCCAGATATTGCCTGGCGTTTTCGGGGCGCAGATCGGTATGGAAACTGCCCATCGGCGGCATCGCCTGCAGGATGTCCCCGACCTTGAGTTCCTCGTTGGCCCAGGTGGAAAAGGCGCCGCCTTCGACCCGCTTGATCCCCACCTGCAGGATGCCTTCGCCCTCGCCGGCGCAGATCGAGTAGGACCGGCGCAGCTCTTCGCCGTCGAAGTCTCGGCGGAAGGTCAGATACTGCCCGGCGCGAAAGTCGAAGCTGCCCTCCGCGCCATTGACCGGCTCGAGCGTGACCACGACTGCGTCGCGGGTTGTCTTGTAGATGTCGGTGACCCTCAGGTCATGGAAACGCGCCATCGGTTCCTCCCAAAGCTGCGTTCTGTGTCGGTTTGCGCCCGCCCTTGCGGTCAGTCGCGGTGATAGAGTTTTGCCGTGATCACCCAGTCGCCATCGGGCTCCAGCACCAGGTGAAAGCGGTTCACGAAGGACATGCCGCCCCAAAGGCCGTCTTCGAGGACGCATGCCGTTGCCGTCCGCCCGATGACCGAAACCGAGGCCACGCAGG
>JALTNO010000360.1 GCA_027000645.1 Paracoccaceae bacterium
CCGGGGCAGGCGCTGACCCTGCGGGGGATCGGCAAGGCCTATGACGTGTCGATGACGCCTGCCCGCGAAGCGGTGCGCCGGCTGGTGGCCGAGGGCGCGCTGGTCCTGACCGCCTCGGGGCGGGTGTCCACGCCCGAGCTGACCAACGACCGGATCGAGGAGCTGGCGGCCTTGCGGGCGCTGCTGGAGGTGGAACTGGCCAGCCGCGCCCTGCCGCGCGCGCACATGGCGCTGATCGACCGTCTGCAAAGCATCAATGCCAATGTTGCGGAGATGGTGACCAAGCGCGACCCCGTCGGCTATATCCGCGCCAACCTGGAATTTCACCGCACGCTGTATCTGCGGGCGCAGGCACCGGCGATGCTGGCCATGGCGGAAACGGTCTGGTTGCAGCTCGGGCCGACGATGCGGCGTCTCTACGGCCGGCTCCAGCGCGCGCAGGCGCCGCAGTATCACAAGCTGATCATCGCCGCGCTCAGGGCCGGGGACGAACCAGGCCTGCGGCTGGCGGTGCGCTCGGACGTGACCCAGGGGCTGCGGATGCTGACCGGGTAGCTGCCTCCGCTCGGGAACAGATCCGTTGCGCCCGGGCGGGTTTGCGCCTTATCGTTGGGTGACAACATAAGGGAGGGGAGTCGAATGTCCGGAATTTCGCGCCGTGGCGCGCTGGGTATGCTTGGGGGGGCGGCCACGCTGCCGCTGATGGGGGCGCCGGCGATTGCGGCCACGAAGCTGCGGGTGGGCGCGCTGCGCTTTACCAGCCACGCGGCCAGTTTCGTCGCCTTCGAGCGCGGCTATTTCGCCGACGAGGGGCTGGAGGTCGAATTCAAGTTCTTCCAGGCCGCGCAGCCGATGGCGGTGGCGATTGCCTCGGGCGATGCCGATTACGCGGTGACGGCGATCTCGGGCGGGCTGGTCAGCCTGGCCGAAAAGGGTGCGGCCAAGGTGATCGGCGGCGCCCTGCGCGAGGAGAAGGGCATCGACGGGCAGAAGATCCTGGCCTCGAACGCCGCGTACGAGGCCGGCCTGACCAGCCCGGCGCAGCTGGACGGCAGGACCTACGGCATTACCCAGGCGGGGTCGTCCTTCCACTACATGGGGTCGAAGGTGGCGGCGGCCGAAGGGGTGAGCGTCAGGTTCAAGCCGCTTCAGAAGGTGGGCGCGATCATCGGCGCCCTGAAATCGGGCCAGATCGACGCCTGGTCCATCGTGCCGCATATCGCCAAGGCGCTGGCCGGGGCCGGCAAGGTGCAGATCATCGGCAACATCTCGGACTATCTGCCCGACTACCAGGTGACGACGGTGTTCACCTCGGCCGCCAACGCCGCAAACGAGCGCGCGCAGACCGAAGCCTTCCTGCGCGCCTTCTCGCGCGGGGCGGATGATTTCAACGCCGCTCTGGTGGACCGGACCGCGGGCGAAGAGGCGGCCGACGAGATGGTCAGGCTCATCCACAAATATGTCTATGCGGACAAGCCGCTGGAGAAGGCGGCGAAGTCGATCCGCAACGGGGCCATGCGGATCAGCCCCAACGCGGCGCTGAACGCGGCCTCGGTCAGGGATCAACTGGACTGGTTCAGGTCCGAGGGTCTGATCAAGGACAGCATCACCTTCGACACGCTGGTCGATCCGTCCTATGCCGAGATGATCTGAGAACCGGCGCGCGGGGCCGCCCGGTCCCGCCCGCATCGCCCGGCAGCCCGGATGGAACTGAGGCTTGAGCGCATCTCGCACCGCTATGACGGCATGACGGTGCTCGAGGACGTCTCGCTGCGCATCGCGGCGGGCGAGATCCTGTGCGTCATCGGCCCCTCGGGCTGCGGCAAGTCCACGCTGCTGCGGCTGATCGGCGGGCTGGAGCGGCCCGATTCGGGGCAGGTTCTGCAGCTGGGCGCGCCGCCCGAGGGCTGCCTCAACCCGCTGACCTTCGTGTTCCAGGACTTCGCCCTGCTGCCCTGGCGCAGCGTTGCCGGGAACATCTCGCTGGTGCTGGAAGATCACGGCATCCGCGGCCGGGCGGCGCGCGCGATCATCGACGACGTGCTGGCCCGCACCCGGCTGTCGGATTTCCACGCCGCGCTGCCCCGGCAGCTTTCGGGCGGTATGAAGCAGCGCGTGGCCATTGCCCGGGCGCTGGCGGTCAACCCGGCGGTGCTGCTGCTGGACGAGCCGCTCTCGGCGCTGGACGCGCAGACCCGCGAGCTGCTGATGGACGATCTGATCGACCTGTGGCAGCGCCAGCGCTTCACCGGGATCTATGTCACCCACAACCTGGCCGAGGCGGTGCGGCTGGGTCACCGCATCGCGGTGCTCTCGCGCCGGCCGGGGCGGTTGCGCGAACTGGTCGAGGTGCCCGTGCCCATGGGCGAACGCCGCATCGGCGATCCCCGGCTCGAGGCGCTTCAGGCCCGCCTGTGGGACATGATGAAGGAAGAGGCCATGGCCGCCGACCGCGAGCTGCTGGATGTCTGAGGGCCGCCCGGTTCCCTTTCGCGGCGGCGGCTTCCGCCCGGTGCGCATCCGCTGGGCGGGCACGGCGGTATTCGTCCTTCTGGTGGCGCTGACCGAATGGGGCACGCGGGCGGGGTGGATCTCGAACCTGACGCTGCCGCGCCCGTCGGACGTGGTGGCGACGCTGGTTCAGCTGTGGCGCTCGGGGCTGCTGTGGCAGCACCTTCTGCCATCGCTGGCCCGGCTGGCGGTGGGCAGCATGCTGGGGGTGAGCGCGGGCATCGCCGTGGGCGTGATGATCGGGCTGTTCTCGCTGGTCCGCGCCGGGCTGGTGCCGCTGGTCGCCGCCATCTTCCCGATCCCCAAGATCGCGCTTCTGCCGCTGTTCGTGATCTGGTTCGGCATCGACGAGGGCTCCAAATACGCGCTGATCGCGCTTGGCACCTTCACGCCCACGGTGGTGGCCACCTATGGCGCGGTGGACAACGTGGACCGGACGCTCATCCGCATGGGGCAGAGCTTCGGTCTGCGCTGGTTCAGCATCGTGCGCAAGATCGTCCTGCCCGGTGCCCTGCCCGGAATCCTGTCGGGGCTGCGGGTTTCGCTGGCCATCGGCATCATCCTTCTGGTGGCGGCCGAGATGCTGGGGGCCGAATACGGCATCGGCGCCTATATCCTCGAGGCCGGATCGCTCTACGATCTCGAACGTCTGTTCGCCGGCGTGGTGATCCTGTCGATCCTCGGGGTTCTGACCAGCTGGGCCATCGGCGTGCTGGAACACCGGCTTCTGCACTGGCGGGGCTGAGGCACCTTTCCGCCGATAAGGACGCGCGCGCAGCCCGGGCGTATTTGCCGCCGGCCATCTGCGATGTAAGCTCGGCCGCAAAAGCACGGGCAGACGGGGCATGGCAGCGATGATGCGCACGGGCAGGCGGCAGGTGATGATGGGACTGGCGGCAACGGCCCTGGCCGGATGCGCCCGCGGGATCGGCTCGGCACCGGCGCCCGAGGTGATGCGCGCCGCCCCCAACCCGGACTGGGACCGCTGGGTTGCGGCCTTCCGCGTCCGCGCCGCGCAAAGCGGCATCTCTTCGCAGACGCTGAGCCGCGGGTTCCGGGACGCGGGCTACCTGCCCGGCGTGATCGAGCGCGACCGCAACCAGGCCGAGTTCAAGCGCTCGATCGAGGACTACCTTGCCATCGCGGCCTCGGACGAGAGAGTGGCCAGGGGCCGCGAGATGCTGCAGCGCCACCGCGACCTGTTGCGCCGGATCGAGACCCGATTTGGCGTCGATGCCCGGATCGTGACCGCGATCTGGGGGATGGAAAGCCGCTACGGGACGCATCGGGGCGACATTCCGGTGATCTCGTCCACCTCCACGCTGGCCTTCGACGGCCGTCGCGGGCCGTTCTACGAAAAGCAGCTTCTGGCGGCGCTGCGGATCCTGCAGAACGGCGATACCACCCCCTCCCGCCTGACCGGAAGCTGGGCCGGCGCCATGGGCCATACCCAGTTCATCCCCACCACCTACGAGGCCTATGCCGTCGATTTCACCGGTGACGGCCGGCGTGACATCTGGGCGGACGATCCCGCCGACGCGCTGGCCTCGGCCGCGGCCTATCTGCAGCGGTCCGGCTGGAAGACGGGCCAGCCCTGGGGCCTCGAGGTGCGCCTGCCCGAAGGGTTCGACCCCCGCCTTGCCGGGCGCGCGCCCCGGCGCCCCGTCGCCGAATGGACGGCGATGGGTGTGCGCGACATGGACGGCCGGCGCGTGCCCGATCACGGCCCAGCCACCATCCTGCTGCCGGCAGGACCGCAGGGGCCGGCCTTCATGACGTTCGGAAATTTCCGCGTGCTGACGCGCTACAACAATGCCGACAGCTACGTGATCGGGGTGGGGCACCTGGGCGACCGGATCGCCGGAGGCCCCCCGTCCGCGGCCGCTTCCCCCCCGATGCGCAGGGGCTGACCCGCGCCGACCGGCAGGAGCTGCAACGCCTGCTGAACGCGCGCGGCTTCGATGCCGGCAGACCGGATGGTGTGATCGGCTCCCGAACCGTTGCCGCGATCCGCGCCTTCCAGAAGACCGCCGGGCTGCCGGTCACGGGGCAGGCTTCGCCCGCCCTTCTGGCGCGGCTGCGCCCGTCCTGAATCCGCCTGCGATCAGGCCGCCAGTCCCTTCGACCCCATGTCGAGATATTTCTTGCGCCGCGCCTTGACTAGTTGCGCGGGCTTCTTCTTCGACATCTCGCCCAGCATCTTCCCGATGGCCTTGCCGACCGCGGCAATGGCTGTCTCCGGATCGCGATGGGCGCCGCCGCGCGGCTCCGGGATGATCTCGTCGATCACGCCAAGCTGTTTCAGATCCTGCGCGGTCAGACGCAACGCCTGAGCCGCCTCGCGCATCTTCTCGGCATCCTTCCACAGGATCGAGGCACAGCCCTCGGGGCTGATGACCGAATAGACCGAGTGCTCCAGCATCGCCACCCGGTCGGCCGTGGCAAAGGCCACCGCCCCGCCCGAGCCGCCCTCGCCGATGATGACGCTGACCAGCGGGACGCCGATCTTCAGGCAGGTCTCGGTCGAACGGGCAATCGCCTCGGACTGGCCGCGCTCCTCGGCGCCCTTGCCGGGATAGGCGCCGGGCGTGTCCACCAGCGTGATGACCGGCAGGCCGAACCGGTCGGCCAGCATCATCAGCCGGATCGCCTTGCGATAGCCCTCCGGGCGGGCCATGCCGAAATTGCGCTCGATCCGGCTCTTGGTATCCGACCCTTTCTCGTGCCCGATCACCACCACCGGCCGGTCGTCGAACCGCGCCAGCCCGCCCATCACCGCGTGGTCGTCGGCAAAGTTCCGGTCCCCGGCCAGCGGCGTGTACTCGGTGAACAGGGCCTCGATATAGTCCTTGCAATGGGGCCGCTCGGGATGCCGGGCCACCTGGCACTTCCGCCAGGGCGTCAGCGAATCATAGAGTTCATCCAGCAGAGCCTCCGCCTTGGCATCCAGAGCCGCCGCCTCGGCTTCCACATCCATTTCCTCGTTCGCCCGCGCCAGCGCGCGCAGCTCCTCCGCCTTGCCTTCGATCTCGGCCAGCGGCTTTTCAAAGTCGAGGTAGTGAGTCATCGCGAATGTTCCGGCCCTTGACGTGCTTGGCGGTGCGCCCCCTTGCGTGGGCGATATATGGCCCCGCTTCGGCGCGGATGCAACTCGCCTCTTCCGCGGCCCCGGTGCCGAGACCGGAACCGCCCGGAACTTCATCTTGCCCCAAATATTCCCGCCGGAGGCACGGCCATTGCCGCCCGTGGGAGGCAATGGCCCGGAAAACGGCGTGGCCCGCGCAACCGCGCGGGCCTCCTTCATGCAGGCTGCAACCGGATCAGCCGGCGATCAGTTCGGCCTGCCGCACGATCACCTCGGCCTGCCTGATCGAGGCGATATCCACCAGCCGCCCCTTGTAGACCGTGGCCCCGGCGCCGGTGCGCTTTGCCTCTTCCATCGCGGCGAGGATCTCGCGCGCCTCGCGCACGGCCTCTTCCGAGGGGGTGAAGACCTGGTTGGCCAGCGCGATCTGCCGGGGATGGATCGCCCATTTCCCGACCATGCCCAGCGTCGCCGATCGTTTCGCCTGGGCGATGTAGCCCTCGTCGTCCGAGAAGTCCCCGAACGGGCCGTCCACCGGCAGCACGCCGTGGGTGCGGCAGGCGGCGACGATCGCGGCCTGCACCCAGTGCCACGGATCGCACCAGTACCGCTCGCCCTCGCGCAGCATGTAGTAGTTTTCCTGCGTGCCGCCGATGCCGGTCGTCTGCATCCCCATCGAGGCGGCGAAATCCGCCGCACCCAGGCTCATTGCCTGAAGCCGCGGCGAGGCGGCCGCAATCTCCTCCACATGGGCGATGCCGGCCGCCGATTCGATGATCACCTCCAGCGAAATCGGTTTCTCGCGCCCCGCGGCGCGCTCCACCGCCGTCACCAGCGCGTCCACCGCATAGACGTCCGCCGCGCAGCCGACCTTGGGGATCATGATCTGATCCAGCCGCTCGCCGGCGTGTTCGAGGATATCCACCACGTCGCGGTACCACCAGGGCGTGTCCAGCCCGTTGATCCGCACCGACAGGTGCTTGCGCCCCCAGTCGATGTCGTTGATCGCCTCGATCACGTTGCGGCGCGCCGTCTCCTTGTCGTCGGGGGCCACCGAATCCTCCAGATCGAGGTTGATCACGTCCGCTTCCGAAGCGGCCATCTTCTCGAACAGCCGCGTGTTGGAGCCGGGCCCGAAAAGCTGGCAGCGATTGGGACGCGCGGGCGGCGTCGGCTGGATGCGGAAACTCATGGCGGCACCTTTCGGGTAATGATGTTGCGGGTTTGGCTGCCCTCCGGGTATTAAATTGCGTGGCCTTGCGCAAGAGGCATTGTGGCAGTGCAGCAATTGCGGTGCAGCATGATGCGCGCGAAGGCGCAGGGGCGAGGGGATGGCGGCGCTGCAAGGCCGATTACGCGAAAAACTTCGAATACCATGGAACTTTGCCGAAGGATTTTCCGTTCCGGGCTTTGCCGCGAGGCGACAACGCGAAACCCTTTCTGCGTCCCTGTCCTACGATATGCCCGGAATCGGAGGAGAGCCGCGCGATGATCAAGACACCCTATCTTCTGTTTCTCGGCGATGCGCCCGACCAGCTGGCTGCGAAGGTGGCGCAGGGCATCTGCGATTGGCGCCCTGAGCACGCCGTCGGGCAATACCGCATGCCGGGCTGCAAGGCTGATCTGGGTCTGCCCGACATGACGCTGGCCGAGGCACGGGCCGCGGGGGCCAGGACGCTGGTGATCGGCGTGGCCAACCGCGGCGGTGTGATCGGCCAGGAATGGAAGAAGGTGCTGGTGGCGGCGCTGGAGGAGGGGCTGGACCTGGCCTCGGGGCTGCACAACCTGCTGCGGGACGAACCCGACCTGGTGGCGGTGGCCGAAGCCACCGGCCGGGCGCTGCATGACGTGCGGGTGCCGGAGGTGGACTACCCGATTGCCAACGGGGTGAAGCGGCGCGGCCGGCGAGTTCTGGCGGTGGGCACCGACTGTTCGGTGGGCAAGATGTATACCGGGCTGGCGCTGGATGCCGGGATGCGCGCGCGGGGGATGAAATCGACCTTCCGCGCCACCGGGCAGACCGGCATCCTGATTACCGGGGACGGGGTGCCGCTGGATGCGGTGGTGGCCGATTTCATGGCCGGGTCGGTGGAGTGGCTGACGCCCGACAATGACGACGATCACTGGGACGTCATCGAGGGGCAGGGATCGCTGTTTCACGTTTCCTATTCCGGTGTGACCATGGCGCTGATCCATGGCGGGCAGCCGGATGCGCTGATCCTGTGCCATGAGCCGACGCGGGAGCACATGCGCGGCCTGCCCGGATACGGGTTGCCGTCGCTGGAGGCGCTGCGCGACATGGCGCTGCCGCTGGCGCGAGTGGCCAATCCCGCTTGCCGGGTGGTCGGCGTTTCGGTCAATACCCGCGACATGGATGAGGGCACGGCGCGGCGCTATCTGACCGAAACCGAAGAGCGGCTGGGTCTTCCGGCCACGGATCCGTTCCGTTTCGGGGCCGACAAGCTGGTGGATGCACTGGCCGCGATGTAGGTGCACGGTGGTAGCGGCCGGGGGGCGAGGGGCGCTGCCGCCCGCGCCGAAGGCGCACCAGAGGTGCGACGCGCCCCCCGGAGTATTTGAGGCAAGATGAAGGAGCGGGCCATGAAGATCGAGGTGAGCCGCGACGTGTTCCGGCTGGCGCAGGTATTCACCATCTCGCGCGGGTCGCGGACCGAGGCTCGGGTGTTGACGGCTCATGTCCGCGACGGCGCGTATCGGGGCCGGGGCGAATGCGTGCCCTATGCCCGCTATGGCGAGACGCTGGATTCGGTCGAGGCGCAGATCGCCGGGCTGCCCGAGGGCATCGACCGGGCGATGCTGCAGGAAGCCCTGGCGCCGGGGGCGGCGCGGAACGCGGTGGATTGCGCGCTGTGGGATCTGGAAGCCAGGAGGGCGGGGCGCCGGGTGTGGGAGCTGGCCGGCCTGCCCGCGCCGGGACCTGTGGTCACCGCCTACACGCTGTCTCTGGACAGTCCCGAGGCGATGCGGGCGCAGGCGGAAAGACATGCGCACCGGCCGCTGCTCAAGATCAAGCTGGGCACGCCGGACGACATGCCGCGGCTGGAGGCGGTTCGGGCGGGGGCGCCCGACTCGAAGATCATTGTCGATGCCAACGAGGGCTGGAGCGCCGAAGTCTATGCCGATCTGGCGCCGCATCTGGCGCGGTTGGGCGTGGCGCTGGTGGAGCAGCCCCTGCCCGCGGGCGAGGATGATGCGCTGCTGGGGATGCCCCGCCCGGTGCCGCTCTGCGCCGACGAAAGCTGCCATGACCGCGCCAGCCTGCCGGGGCTGAAGGGCAAGTATGACGTGGTCAACATCAAGCTGGACAAGACCGGCGGTCTGACCGAGGCGCTGGCCCTGCGGGAGGCGGCGCGGGCGGCGGGGTTCGGGATCATGGTCGGCTGCATGGTCGGGACTTCGCTGGCGATGGCCCCGGCGGTGCTGGTGGCGCAGGGGGCGGATGTGGTGGACCTTGACGGGCCGCTGCTTCTGGCCGAAGACAGGGAGCACGCCCTGAGATATGACGAGCGCGGCGTGCATCCGCCGGAGGCGGCGCTCTGGGGGTAGATCGCGGGAGGGATCGTGAAACTCTATATCGGCAACCGGAAGTATTCCTCCTGGTCGTTTCGCCCCTGGCTGGCGATGAAGGTCGCGGGGCTCGCCTTCGAGGAAGAGCTGATCCCGTTGGATTTTCCGGCAGGCAACCCGGCGATCCGGGCAGTGTCGCCTACCGGGCGGGTGCCGGTCCTGCGCGACGGCGATCTGGTGATCTGGGAATCGCTGGCGATCATGGAGTACGCGGCGGAGCTTGCGCCGTCGCTGTGGCCGGCGGATCGAGCGGCCCGGGCGCTTGCACGCGCCGTGTCGCATGAAATGCATGTCGGGTTCGGGGCGCTGCGCGCCGAATGCCCGATGAACATGGGCCGCGTGCCGGGTACGATCGAGGTTTCCGACGCGGTGCGCGCCGATGTCGGGCGAATCGAGGCAATCTGGGCCGAATGTCTGGCGCGTTCGGGCGGGCCGTTCCTGTTCGGCGCCTTCACCAATGCCGACGCCATGTTCGCGCCGGTGATCAACCGGCTGGAGATCTACGCGCTCAGCGACCACGAGGCAGTGCGGCGGTATTCGGAGACCATGAAGGCGCTGCCGGAATGGCAGGAATGGGAGACGGCGGCCCGGGCCGAACCGTGGATCGTCGCGGAAGATGAAGCCTGAGAAGGAAGAGGCGATGACCCGCACCGTCTATGTGAACGGCGAATACCTGTCCGAATCGGAGGCGAAGATCTCGATCTTCGACCGGGGCTTCCTGATGGCCGATGGCGTCTACGAGGTCACCAGCGTGCTCGACGGCAAACTGGTGGATTTCGAGGGCCACGCGGCGCGGCTGGCGCGGTCGCTGTCGGAACTGGACATGCGCAACCCGCTGAGCCACGAGGAACTGCTGGAGATCCACCGCGAACTCGTGCGCCGCAACGGGATTGAGGAGGGGATGGTCTACCTCCAGATCACCCGCGGCGCGCCGGGCGACCGCGATTTCGTGTTTCCCGACCCGGACGAGGTTGCCCCGACGGTGGTCATGTTCACCCAGTCGAAGCCGGGGCTGGCCGACAATCCGGCGGCGAAGCGGGGGATCAAGGTGATCTCGATCCCCGACATCCGCTGGGGCCGGCGCGACATCAAGACGGTGCAGCTGCTCTATCCGAGCATGGGCAAGATGGCGGCGAAGAAGGCCGGCTGCGACGATGCCTGGTTGGTCGAGGACGGGTTCGTGACTGAGGGCACCTCGAACAACGCCTATATCGTCAAGGGGGGCAGGATCATCACCCGCGACCTGAGCCACGATATCCTGCACGGGATTACCCGCGCTGCCGTTCTGCGTTTCGCCCGCGAGGCGCAGATGGAGGTGGAGGAACGCCCCTTCACCATCGACGAGGCCAAGGCGGCGGACGAGGCCTTCATCACCTCGGCCTCGACCTTCGTCTTTCCGGTGGTGGAGATCGACGGCGTGAAGCTGGGCGATGGCGCGCCGGGGCCGGTGGCCACGCGGCTGCGGGAAATCTACATCGAGGAAAGCCGGAAATCCGCCATCTGAGCGGGGGCCGGGAAGCGGAGGGCGGGAGCGCGTCGCGCCCGCCGCGCCGAAGGTGAGAATGTCGCGGGCGATGGCGACCGTGACGGCCTTGCCGGGCCTGCGCATGCGCCCGACCTGTCA
>JALTNO010000361.1 GCA_027000645.1 Paracoccaceae bacterium
TCCAGTCATCCCAGGGCCTGCGCCAGTCGGCCGGGCGCTCGGCCAGCCATTCGAAGCCCGCCCGGGGCACTTCCTCCAGCGTCTGGCGGACATAGTCGGGAATGTCCGTGGCCACGCGGAAGATGGCGCCGGGCTTCATCGCGCGGGCCAGCGGCCCGAGATGCTCGGGCGTGACGAAGCGGCGGCGGTGATGCTTCTTCTTCGGCCAGGGGTCGGGATAGAGCAGGAAAGCGCGGGAAATCGATGCCTCGGGCAGCACGTCCATCAGGTCGCGCACATCGCCCGGATGCACCCGCAGGTTGGACACCCCGGCGCGCCGGATCTTGCCCAGCAGCATGGCGACACCGTTGATGTAGGGCTCGGCCCCGATGATGCCCACATCGGGGTTGCGTTCGGCCTGGTGGACCATGTGCTCGCCCCCGCCAAAGCCGATCTCGAGCCACACCTCGCGCCCGCCGAACAGGGCGTCCAGATCCAGCGGCCGGCGTTCGGGGTTAACGTCCCACTCCACCGGCCCCGGCGAGAGCCTGGCCAGGTCCTCCTCGAGATAGGCCTTCTGGCTCTTCTTCAGGGCCTTGCCGCGGATGCGGCCATAGAAGTTCCGATAGGGACGGGCTGGATGGGTCATGGGGCGCCATTTACCCGGCCCTCCGCGCCGGCGCAACGGGGCTGTGGCCGGGGCGGGATCACCCCGGCTTCACGATCCGGTTGCGCAGCACGCCGATCTTCTCGATCTCCAGCTCGACCACGTCGCCCGGCGCCAGCCGCCGCCCGGTTTCAAGCCCGCAGCCGGTGCCCACCGTGCCCGAACCGATGACTTCGCCCGGATACAGCGTTTCGCTGGCCGAGACATGGGCGATGATGGCCCCGAAATCGTGATGCATCTCGGCGCTGTTGCCGCCACCCCAGATCTCGCCATTGACCCGCGCCTCCATCCTCAGGGCGACCGGGTGTTCCACCTCGTCGGCGGTCAGGATGAACGGCCCCAGCACGTTGCCGGTGTCGAAATCCTTGCCCTTGGCGGGGCCCAGCTGACCCGGCATCTCGACCATCTGCGCATCGCGGGCAGAGATGTCGTTGAGGATCGTGTAGCCGAAGATGTAGTCGGAGGCCTTCTCGGCGCGGATGTCCTTGCCCTCACGCCCGATCACCACGGCCAGCTCCAGCTCGATGTCAAGATGATCGGAATAGTCCGGCCAGATTACGTCGGCGTCGTGGCCGACAAAGGACATGCGGTTGCCCTTGTAATAGATAGGCTGGTCATACCAGACCTGCGGAATGTCAAAGCGCTGCCCGGTCATCTTCTCGGCCTGGGCAAAGCTGTTCTTCAGATGCGTCTCGAACACCAGGCAGTCGCGAAACTGCACCGGCATCAGGGGCGGCAGGAACACCACGTCTGCCGCCTTGACCATCGCCCGCCGGTTGGCCCTCCGCAGCAGGTGATGGGTCATCTCCAGCCCGTAATCGCCCTCGTCGATGACTTTCTGCATGTTGGTGAAGGTGTTGGTCTCATAGCGCGCCAGCTCGGCCGCGCGGTCGAGATCCAGCAGCAGATCGTCATCCAGCGCCGCCACCACCTTGACCTTGCCGTCATGGAAAACCGTTCCCAGTCGCATGACCTATTCCTCGAAAATGGCGACCGCGCGGGTAAAGCCCGCGCTGGCGCCCCTGATCTTGTAGGGAAAGCAGGAAATCTCGAACCCGGTGGGTGGCAGACGGTCCAGGTTGGTCAGCTTCTCCATGTGGCAATAGCCGATCTCGATGCTGGCGCGGTGCCCTTCCCAGATGATCGACGCATCTCCCGTTTCCGCATAGGCCTTCGCCGTCAGCGGAAACGGAGCATCCCACGACCAGGCATCGGTGCCGGTCACCCGCACCCCGCGCTCGAGAAGATAGAGCGTGGCCTCCCGGCCCATGCCACAGCCGCTGACCAGATAGTCCGGCTCGCCATAGCGGGCCCCGGCCGAGGTATTCACCACCACGATGTCCAGCGGCTGCAACTGGTGCCCGATCCGGTCCAGCTCGGCCTCCACATCCGCTGCCGTGACCACGTAGCCGTCATCGAAATGACGGAAATCCAGCTTCACGCCGGGATTGAAACACCACTCCAGCGGCACCTCGTCGATGGTGATGGCCCGCTCGCCGCCGTTGATCGCGCGGTTCATGGTCGAATGATGATGCCAGGGCGCATCCAGATGGGTGCCGTTATGGGTGGCCACGGTCAACCGCTCGACCGCCCAGCCCTCGCCGCCGGGCAGATCGTCGCGCTTCAGCCCCGGAAAGAAGGCCATGACCTGCTCGGCGGTCTGGTCATGGGTCATGTATTCGATCTCGGGCAGCATGATCGGCGGGTCCGACACGATGCCCGCTTCCAACGGCACGGACAGATCGACATAGCGGCGCGGCATGGGCTCCTCCTCTCCTCTCACCGAACCAAGCATAGGCAACCGAACCCGACGGACAAGACATATTCAAAAACGCGCAAGGGAACCGGCCGCTCCCTTCATCTTGCCCGGAAATACTCCGGGGGGTCCGGGGGGCTGGCCCCCCGGCGGATCGGATTGGCCGGGCCAATCCGAAAACCCGGCCCGCCGGGCGCAGCCGCCGAACCGCCCTCAGCCCGCCTTTTCGACCCGCACGGCCGAGAACTTGAACTCGGGGATCTTGCCCCAGGGGTCGAGTGCGGGGTTGGTGAGGATGTTTGCGGGGGCCTCGACATAGGCAAACGGCAGGAACACGGTGTCGGGGGCCACGGCGCGATCCATTCGCGCCATCACCTCGATGCTGCCGCGCCTTGTGGTCAACCGCACCATGTCGCCGGGCGCGACCCCCAGCCTGCGCAGGGTGGCGGGGTGCATGGAGCAGTTCGCCTCGGGCTCCACCGCGTCCAGCACCGTCGCCCGCCGGGTCATGGAGCCGGTATGCCAGTGTTCCAGCTGCCGCCCCGTGATCAGCACGAAGGGGTAGTCGGCATCCGGCGTCTCGTCCGGCGGCAGCACCTTCGCCGGGGTGAACCGCGCCCGCCCGCCCGAACGCGGAAAGCCGTCGCCGAACACCACCGCCTGCCCCGGATCGTCGGGCGAAAGCGAGGGATAGGTGACCGCGCCCTCGCGCTCCAGCCGCTCCCAGGTGATGTTGTCGAGCGAGCCCATGCCGCGCTTCATCTCGGCAAAGACCTCGCGCGGGTGGGCATAGGGCCAGTCCAGCCCCAGACGCCTGGCCAGATCGGTGATGATCCGCCAGTCCTCGCGCGCCTCGCCCGGCGGGGCCAGGGCGGGGCGGCCCATCTGCACCTGCCGGTTGGTGTTGGTGACGGTGCCGGTCTTCTCGGGCCAGGCGCTGGCGGGCAGGACCACGTCGGCGAACATCGCGGTTTCGGTCAGGAAGATGTCCTGCACGACGAGGTGATCCAGTTTTGCCAGCGCCGCGCGGGCATGTGCCACGTCCGGGTCCGACATGGCGGGGTTTTCGCCCATGACATACATGCCCCGGATGTCGCCCGCGTGGATTGCGTCCATGATCTCGACCACGGTCAGGCCCTTCTCGGCGCTGAAGTCGTCGCCGCCCCACACGCCGCCCCAGATCTCGGTGAAGCGGCGGCGGGCGGCGGCGTCGGTCACGCTCTGGTAATCGGGCAGGAACATCGGGATCAGCCCGGCATCCGACGCCCCCTGCACGTTGTTCTGCCCCCTGAGCGGGTGCAGGCCGGTGCCCGGCCGGCCCACGTTGCCGGTCATGAGCGCAAGGCTGATGAGGCAGCGCGCATTGTCGGTGCCGTGCACATGCTGGCTGACCCCCATGCCCCAGAAGATCATCCCCGCCCTGCCCGTGGCAAAGGTCCGCGCGGCGGCGCGCAGTTCTTCGGCCGGGATGCCGCAAAGATCGGCCATCTTCTCGGGCGGGAAGCCCTTGAGATGCGCCTTCATCTCTTCCCAGTTCTCGGTGAAGCGGGCGATGTAGTCGGCGTCGTACAACTCTTCCTCGACGATGACATGCATCATCGCGTTGAGCAGCGCCACGTCCGCGCCCGGCCTGAACTGCAGCCGGTGGGCGGCAAAGCGGCCCAAACCCACGCCGCGCGGGTCGGCGACGATCAGCTTTCCGCCGCGCCGCGCGAACTGCTTGAAGTATGTCGCCGCGACGGGGTGGTTCTCGATCGCGTTGGAGCCGATGATCAGCGCCACGTCGGCGTTCTCGATCTCGTTGAAGGTGGCGGTGACCGCGCCGGAGCCGACATTTTCGAGCAGCGCCGCAACGGATGAGGCGTGGCAGAGCCGGGTGCAGTGGTCCACGTTGTTGTGGCCGAAGCCCTGGCGGATCAGCTTCTGGAACAGGTAGGCCTCTTCGTTCGACCCCTTGGCCGAGCCGAAGCCCGCGACATATGTCCCCTTCTGCGCGCGCAGATCGGCCAGCCCCTTCGCGGCCACGTCCAGCGCCTCGTCCCAGCTTGCCTCGCGGAAATGGGTGAGCGGGTCGGCCGGGTCCACGTTCAGCCCCTTGGGCGCGCCCTCGCGCCGGATCAGGGGCCGCGTCAGCCGGTGCGGGTGGTGGATGTAGTCGAACCCGAACCGCCCCTTGACACAGAGGCGGTTTTCGTTGGCCGGGCCGTCCAGCCCCTCGACGTAAAGGATGCGCCCGTCCCTGACCTTGAAGGAGAGCTGACAGCCCACCCCGCAGAAGGGGCAGACGCTGGCAACCTCTTCGTCGTAACCGGCGCTGTCGCCCGCCTGTGCCCCGTCCAGCAGGGTCGCGGGCATAAGCGCGCCGGTGGGACAGGCGGCCACGCATTCGCCGCAGGCCACGCAGGTCGAGGCGCCCATAGGATCGCCCTGATCGAAGGCGATGAGCGCATCGAACCCCCTTCCCGACATGCCGATCACGTCGTTGCACTGCACCTCGCGGCAGGCGCGGACGCAGAGGTTGCAGTGGATGCAGGCATCCAGATTGACCCGCATCGCCACATGGCTGTCGTCCGGAAGCGGCACCTGGGTCGCGGGACGGGGCGGGAAGCGGCTTTCGGTCACGCCGTTGACCTCGGCCATCTTCGCGAAATGCGACGAGGCGTCGTGCGGCGGCTCGGGCTGGTCGGCGGCCAGCAGTTCCACCACCATCGCGCGGGCCTTGCGTGCCCGCGCGCTGTCGGTCACGACCACCATGCCGTCCTCGGCCGGGCGGATGCAGGAGGCGACCAGCGTGCGCTCGCCCTCCACCTCGACCATGCAGGCGCGGCAGTTACCGTCCGGGCGATAGCCGGGCGCGGGCTTGTGGCACAGATGCGGGATGGTCAGCCCCTTGCCGTTCGCCGCCTCCCAGACGGTCCAGCCCCTGGGCACGGTGACCTCTTCGCCGTTCAGGGTGAAGGTGACGGTGTCTTTTCCGGCGTCAGGCATGGCATTCGGTCCCTGTCAAAGAACGGCGGGTAGGGCGCTGCCCGGCGGTGCCCGCCGGGCGAATGGCCTGAGCGGCATGCATCACAACTCCTCCCCGAAATGTTTCATCGCCAGCCGGATCGGGTTCGGCGCCGCCTGCCCCAGCCCGCAGATCGAGGCATCGGCCATCACCTGGCACAACTCCTCCAGCAGCCCCCGATCCCAGCGATCCGCCTGCATCAGTTGCACCGCCTTGGCGCAGCCCACCCGGCAGGGGGTGCACTGGCCGCAGCTTTCATCGGCGAAGAAGCGCAGCATGTTCAGCGCCGCCTCGCGCACCGAATCGCGGTCCGACAGCACCACCACGGCGGCCGAGCCGATGAAGCTCCCATGCGGTTGCAGCGTGTCGAAATCCAGCGGCACGTCGTCCAGCGTCGCGGGCAGGATCCCCGAGGACGGCCCGCCCGGCTGATACGCCCGGAACGCGTGCCCCTCGGCCATGCCGCCCGCCGCCTTGATCACGTCCCGGATGGTCGAACCGGCGGGCAGGACATAAACCCCCGGCTTCGCCACCCGCCCCGAGACGGAATAGCTGCGCAGGCCGCGGCGGCCGTTCTTCTCGACCGCGCCGAACACGTCCGGCCCCTCGCGGCAGATGCGGGCCACCCAATGGAGCGTCTCGACATTGTTGACCAGCGTCGGCCGCCCGAAGAGACCCACCTGCGCCACATAGGGCGGGCGGTGGCGCGGCAGGCCGCGCTTGCCTTCGATCGATTCGATCATCGCCGATTCTTCGCCGCATATATAGGCCCCCGCGCCCCGGCGCAGGTCGATATAGCCCGGCGCCACGAAGCCGGCCGCCTCAAGCGCTGCGATCTCGCGGCGCAGGATTTCCCGCACCGCCGGGTATTCGTCGCGCAGGTAGATGAACGCCTTTTCGGCCTCGATCACCCAGGCGGCAATCAGCGCGCCCTCAAGGAAGAGATGCGGCGCGCGCTCAAGATACCAGCGGTCCTTGAAGGTGCCCGGCTCACCCTCGTCGCCGTTGACGGCTAGGTAACGCGGCCCCGGCTCGGCGCGGACGAACTGCCATTTGCGGCCCGTCGGAAACCCGGCCCCGCCCATGCCCCGCAGCCCCGAGGCCAGCACGGTTTCCGCCACCGCCTCCGGCTCGCCCGCCCGGCGCAGGCGTTGCAGCGTCTCATAGCCCCCGGCGGCGCGGTAGGCGTCGAACCCTTCGTAATCGGGGATGACGGGCGAGAAATCTCCCCCGGCGATCACCTGATGCACCTTTTCCGGCGTGGCGTGATCCACATGCCGGTGCCCGACCTCGGCCACCGGCGCCGTATCACAACGGCCCATGCAGGGCGCGCGGACCACCCGCACCCGGGCCGGGTCCACCCCGCTTTCCAATGCCTCGCGCAGGGCGCGCGCCCCGGCCATCTCGCAACTTAGCGAATCGCACACCCGGATGGTCAGCGCCGGCGGCGGCGCCTCGCCCTCACCCACCACGTCGAAATGGGCGTAGAAGGTAGCGACCTCGTAAACTTCAGCCTGCGACAGCTTCATCTCGGCCGCCAGAGCCGCAATGTGGTCGGCCGAAAGATGCCCGAACTCATCCTGCAAAAGGTGAAGAAACTCGATCAGCAGGTCGCGGCGGCGCGGACGGTCGCCGAGAAGCGCCCGGACATCGGCCAGCGCAGCATCGGTGTATTGCCGCCCCTTGGGCCCGCGCCGCCCCCTGCCGCGACCGGATTTCCACACGCCCCTGTTGCCGTCCAAAGGTGCCATGACTCCCTCCACGCCTCGCGCGCCGCCCGCGCCCGTTTCGCTTAGCGCCGAACGGGAAGCGGGACTTGCCGGATAACGAACACTTCGCACCCTAAAGGCGTCACGCCGGCGCGCAATGCCCGATCGGATCCGCAACCGCCACCGTCGGACGGACGAAAAACATTTTTCCTGAACGCATCTTTGCGCGCCGCAGCTATTGGCTTGGTTATCCAATCATATTAGAATATTGGAATGAAACACAGTTGCTGGCAGGACAGAACATGAGAAAAGTCATTCTCGCCCGTCTTTCGACCATCCCCTTTGCCGGGGTCCGGCCCGATCTGGTCACCTCGGGCATGATCACCGAGCGGGACGTGGCGGTGGATGGCGGCAAGGTGGTCATCTCGGTCAACATCCCCGAGGGGTTCCAGGGCGACCTGGCCGAACTCAAGCAGCTGATCGAGGACAAGCTTTCCAATCTCGACAAGATCGAGAACCTGCTGGTGGTGATGACCGCCGAGCGTCCCGTGCCCAAGGCCCCCGAGCCGCCGAAGCTGAAAAAGCGTCCGACCGAGGCGCCGGGGCGCGACATGCGTCCGCACAGCGCAGCCATCCCCGGCATCCGCACCATCGTCGCGGTCGCCTCGGGCAAGGGCGGGGTGGGCAAGTCCACCACCGCCGTCAACCTGGCGCTGGCGCTGCGGGCGCTGGGGCTGAAGGTCGGGCTTCTGGACGCGGACATCTACGGCCCCTCGCTGCCGCGGCTGATGAACATCACCGAACGCCCGCAGATCGAGGACGACCGGGTGATCCCGATCGACAGATACGGAATCAGGACCATGTCCATGGGGTTCCTCATGGAAGAGGACAACCCGGTGATCTGGCGCGGCCCGATGGTGGTGTCCGCCCTGATGCAGATGACCCGCGAGGTGGACTGGGGCGAACTGGACGTGATGGTTCTGGACATGCCGCCGGGGACCGGAGACGCGCAGCTGACCATGGCCCAGCAGGTGCCGCTGCAGGGGGCCGTGATCGTCTCGACCCCGCAGGATCTGGCACTGATCGACGCCCGCAAGGGGCTCAAGATGTTCAAGAACGTGGACGTGCCGATCTTCGGCATCGTCGAGAACATGTCCACCTTCATCTGCCCCCATTGCGGAGGGGAATCGCACATCTTCGGCCATGGCGGGGCCGAACAGGATGCGCACCGGCTGGGCGTGCCCTTCCTCGGCGCGATCCCGCTGGACATGGCCATCCGCGAGAATTCGGATGCCGGCACGCCCATCGTCATGGCCCGGCCCGACGGCCCCCATGCGGCGGCCTACCGCAAGATCGCGCTCAACGTGGCGGCGCGGCTGTTCCCCGAGATGGATGACGACGACTGATCCCTTCGCCGGAACGCAACGACAGGGCCCCGAACCGTGGTTCGGGGCCCGCCCTTTTCCCTCTGTCATTTTCCGGCGGATACGCCGGGTCAGGCTCAGGCCATGGCCTCCATCGTCTTCATCCCGGCCACACCGCCAAGGACGATGAAGATGAAGGTGATGAGCGACCCGGCCGCCAGCGTGGAAAACCCGGTCACGGCCTGCCCGATCGTGCAGCCCAGCGCCACGACGCCGCCGATCCCCATCATCACCGCGCCGAAAAGATTGCGCAGGGTATCCCTGGTGTCGGTGAAGGTCGCCAGGTGAAACCGCTTCTGGCTGACCGCGCCGATGAAGGCCCCGAGCAGCGCGCCCACCGTGGTGGTCACGGCAAAGCTTGGCGCTTCATAAGCGGTGAAGCGCATGAAGAAGTCGATCGAATCGCCGGCCGGCCGGACATAGCTGAGCGAGGCCAGCAGCGGGCGGTCGGCGAATTCGTCGAAGGTGATCGCCGTCAGCAGCCAGCCCGCGAGGACGCACAGGCCCACGCCAAGCCCGGCAACCACATGCCGGGGCGAGCTGCGAAACCCGCTGTCCTTGAAGCACCACACGAGGATGCCGCCGGCGATCGCGATGACCGACAGAAGCTGCGCGGTACCCGGCGACATGCCGGTGATCCACGACAGCATGGTGCTCAGCCGCTGGTCGGGGATGCCCTTTTCGGCCAGGTTCGTGGTCATGGCGCCGACCACGGCCACCCGCGTTGGCCCGAACAGCCCGCCAATGGTCATGTAGGCCGATCCGCCGATCAGCCACAGGACGATCAGCGACCGCAGATCGCCGCTTCCGGCCCGCACCAGGTTCCGCGACACGCACCCGCCCGCGAACACCATGCCCACGCCGAAGATGAAACCGCCCAGAACGTGACCGCCCCAGGTGAAATTCGGCGACACGTACATGCTGTTGGTCATGTCGGCGAGTCCGGTGAGGTCGATGAAGAACACGCCGATCATGGCCACGGCGCCGGCCATGACCCACGACCGGAAGCGGCGATAATCGCCAAAGGTCAGGATGTCGGAAATCGACCCCATGGTGCAGAAATTGGTGCGCTGGACGATGAACCCGAACGCTGCGCCTATCAGAAGGCCCCCCCAAAGAATCCAGGTCGCAGCGTTCTCGACTGCGGCTTCCCTCAAAGTTTCCATCACGACTGCGGCTCCCTGTTGGCCGGGCCGGCGACGGCCCGGCAATTATCGTTGTCCCGGCTGATCCGGGATTCACAATCACGTATTAGCATATTTGCGTATGTATATAGCAAGAATATTTCCACTTCGTCCATGGCAACGCAACAATGGCCTGGCGCCGCGCCGCCCACGGAAATGTGTGGGCAATGTTTACTTGACCGGAAGATGAATATTCAATTATGCTAATATGACTGATCAGGCGTTGCGATCGTGGGAGGAGAAAAGATGCTGGATGCCGCGCAGCTGGAAAACAGCAAGAGCATGTCGATTATCGTGACCAAGGGGTCACTGGACTGGGCCTATCCGCCCTTCATTCTCGCCTCGACCGCAGCGGCGATGGACATGGATGTTACCCTGTTCTTCACCTTCTACGGGTTGCCGCTTCTCAAGAAGGACATGGATCCGAAGTTCACCACGCTTGGCAACGCGGCCATGGAAATGCCGATGATGGGCATGCACATGCCCATGCCGAACATCGTGGGCATGTTGCCGGGCGTGGGCGCCATGGCCGGCAAGATGATGAAGAACCTGATGGCGAAGAAGGGCGTGGCCCCTCTCGAAGACCTGCGCGAAGCCTGCATGGAACTCGACGTGCGCATGATCGCCTGCCAGATGACGATGGATCTGTTCGAGTATTCCCCCGATGACATGATCGACGGGATCGAGCTGGGCGGCGCGGCCACCTATATCGAAACCGCCTCGAAATCCGACATCAACCTTTTCATCTGACACTCGAAAGGAAAGACCGTATGGCTGAACAAACCCTGAATGCCGAAGGGCTGAACTGCCCTCTGCCGATCATCAAGGCCAAGAAGATGCTGAAAGGCATGGCGGCCGGCGACATCCTGACCGTGCGGGCAACCGATCCCGGCTCGGTCGCCGACTTCGCCGCCTTCTGCAAGCAGACCGGCAACGAGCTGTTGAGCTCGGGCAGCGAGGGCGATGTCTACACCTTCCAGATCAAGCGGGCCTGACACAGGCCAAGGAAAACACCGGACCCGAACGATGACACCCGCCGAAGCCGGCGGGTGTCCTGTTTTCTGAG
>JALTNO010000362.1 GCA_027000645.1 Paracoccaceae bacterium
GATCGAGGTGGAACAGGGCATCGCCGGAGCCATCGTTTGGCTGGTGGCCGAAATACTCGGACCAGTCGGCGGCGTAGCTGATCCTGGTGCCGGCCCCGAGAATGGCACGCACATCCGCCGCCAGCTGCCTGAGCGCCGCCACGGCGGGAAACCCGGTGGCGCTGTCGCGGATGGTGGTGAGGCCGACAAGCTCCGAGCCGATCAGGAAGGCATCCACCCCGCCGGCAGCGGCGCACAGATGCGCATAGTGCAGGATCATCCGCCGGTAGCCCCAGTCCGTGCCGCCGGTCCAGGTGACACTCTCGCCCGAGACCGCGAAGTCGGAAACCTGGGCATTGCCGAAGAAGGCCGCAACCTGCGATGCAGCGTCGGCGGTCTTGTCCACCGTGCCCGCAAAGCCCGCCGCCGGCGAACAGGTGATGCGCCCCCGCCAGGGGTGCGCCGGCTGGCCGACCGTAGCCGCGTTGTCGGAATATGGATCGGGCAGCGTATTCCCGTCGGGAATGTCCATCAGCAGGAAGGGGTAGAAGGTGACGCGCAGCCCGCGCGCCTTCATCTCCCGGATCGCCTGCACCACCGAGAAGTCGGCCGGGGTGCCGCCGTAGTTCACGCGGCCCTGCGCATCGGTGCTGATCAGGTGCGCGTTCGCACGGTCCACGCCGTTCACGGACCAGGTCTTTGGCGTGGTCACCTTGGTGGCGCTCTCGACGCCAGGCTTCAGCTGGCAGTTGCCCACCCGCAGGTCGAGGCCGAACCAGCTGACCACCAGCGAGACGTTCTCGATGTTCGGTGCCGCGGCCTGCAGGTTGTCGAGTGAGGCCAGGATGTCGGGCCTGCCGGTCTGGTTGTTGACATTCTCGGATGCCGTCGAGCCGCCCGTGCCGCGTGTGATGGGCTCGGTGGCATAGACGAATTCGCCCGAGCCCGGGATTATCGTCACCGACCGCACCATGCCCTCGGCGGTGTCCGCTTCCACCAGCGGCCTGAAGACCTCGAAGGACAGCTGCGGGATGCGGTTGCCGAAGGGCGTGAGGTCGAGCTCTTCGAACACCACGTAGGCCGTGCCGCGATAGGCGGGCGCATTCCCCGCGCCCATCCTGGCCTCGATGAAGGGATCGGGCGTCTGGGCTTCATCCCCCTTGTAGAGCCGCCATGTCACGCCCGTCAGGTCCAGCGGCTTGCCATCGGCCCAGACCCGGCCGATCCCCGAGATCGGCCCTTCGCACAGCGCCACGGCAAAGGAGGCGGTGTAGGTATAGCTGGTGGTCGTCACCTTTGGCCCACCGCCCTTGCCCGCGCCTCTCGTCGTCGTGCTGACATGTTCGGTGAAATCTGTCGCCCAGATGATGTTACCGCCCAGCCGCATGCGGCCCCAGACACGCGGGATAACCGCGCCTTCGGTGGAGGTGGTGACCGCGAGGTTCTCCAGCCGCGCGCCTTCGATGCGCTGGCCCGGCGCGAATTGCGACACGATCCAGCTGTCCACGAGCGAACCGGCGAATGAGCCGATCGTGCCACCGATGGTGGCGGCCGACACACCGAGAATGCCACCGCCAAGGGATGCGCCGATCGCGGAACCGGCGGAGGCAAGAAGGATCGAGGCCATGGATCAGGTCGTGTGAGTGTCGGGAACGGGAAAACGGAAGGCGAAGGTGATGCGGCGGCGCCAGGGATCGGACAGGGGCTCCTCGATGACCCCGGTGCGTTCATAGGCGTGAATGAAGTGGTACGAGCGCGTACTGCGACCGGGACGCCCACTGCGGTGCGGAGGCGCACTTCGGCCGCCGGGGGTCAGGATGCCGGCATGCTTGGCGATGGCACCGGCGCGCATGCGGAACAGCACCACGTCGCCGGTGCGGGCCTCGGCAACGGCGATCTCCACCATCGCTGCCCGGGCCGCCTCGGCCAGCACCTCGCGGGGCCCCACTTCGCCCCAGTCGCGCGAATAGGGCGGCACGGGCATCGGCTCCGGCCCCACCACCTCGCGCCACACCCCCCGGATCAGGCCGAGGCAGTCGCAGCCCACGCCCTTGACCGAAGCCTGATCGTGATAGGGCGTGCCGAGCCAGCTGCGCGCCGCCTTCACGATGCGGGCGGGCATGATCTTCGCTGCCCCCGCGCTCACAGCACCGTCCCCGCGTTGTCCTCGCCCTTCGCGGCGTAGCGAACGACGGTGTCCTGACCCGGGATATGTGGGAAGCCCCGGAAGTTGATCGCATTCGCAAACCTGTCCCGGCAGGTCTCGAAGGTCTTGTCGCAGCCTGCGGTGATGTCGAACGTGTCGCCCGCGGCGATGGCCAGCACCGGCGCTTCCAGCAGGGTCACGATCACATCGGTCGATCCCACCTCATGCATCAGCACCTCCGACTTGCGCCCGGCATTGGCACCGCCGGTCCAGGTGAGGGTGCCCAGTGCGAACCAGCCGTCGGTATAGGCGGACAGGCCCGAGACGGTGAAGCTGCGGTCGCCGGTGACGGTGACAACCTTTGCGGACCCCGAATATGTCGGATCCGACAGGTCCACCCCACAGCGTACGTCGCCCAGCGCCGCATCGCATGTCGCCTGAAACGTCCGCCCCACGGTCTGGTTCAGGACGTGCGCAAGCGAGCGCATCTCGGCCACGAACTGCACCCGTCCGCGGCGCACCTGGCCGATGGCACCCCGGCGCATCAATACGTGTTGCGATGTGTCCTGCCAGTTCACCCGCCAGATCTCGACGCTCGCGTTGTCCCAGCGGCCGTCGAGAATGTCGGTCTCGGTGATGGTGGTGGAGGTCAGCACGCCCTCGGCCTCCTGCGCGTCCACGG
>JALTNO010000363.1 GCA_027000645.1 Paracoccaceae bacterium
GGTATCGTTGCGTCCGGTGATGCGGCCGCCGGTGGCCGGCAACCGGCCTGTGGTGGATCTGGACGCGCTGATCGAGGCTGCCGGACCGGGGGGCGAAGTGGCCTGCGCGGTGGCCGAGGTGGCCACGGGGCGGGTACTCGAATCGGTGCGGGCGGGCAGGGGGCTGCCTCCGGCCAGCGTCGCCAAGACGCTGACCGCCCTATACGCGCTGGAGGCGCTGGGGGCCGGGCACCGGTTCCGCACCCGGCTGATGGTTGCGGGGGCGGTGGAGAACGGGCGCCTGGAGGGCGATCTGATTCTTGCCGGCGGGGGGGATCCGACGCTGGACACCGACGGGCTGGCCGATCTTGCCGCTCAGCTCAAGGCCGCGGGTATCCGCGAGGTGACGGGGCGGTTCGCGGTTTACGACGGTCTGCTGCCCTATATTCGCAGCATTGATCCGACGCAGCCTGACCATCTGGCCTACAGCCCGGCGGTGTCCGGGATCGCCCTGAACTACAACCGGGTGTATTTCCAGTGGAAGCGGAACGGGCGCGGGCATGAGCTGACGCTGGATGCCCGGACGCGGCGCTATCGCCCCGAGGTCCGGGTGGCGCGGATCCGCGTCGCCGACCGGGCGCGGCCGATCTATACCTATGACGAGCGGGGCGGCGTGGACATGTGGACTGTGGCCGGGCGCGCTCTGGGCCGGGGCGGGTCGCGCTGGCTGCCGGTGCGGAACCCGGCGCTTTATGCCGGCGACGTGTTCGCGACACTGGCGCGCGCGCACGGGATCGTTCTGAAGCCCGCGCAGGTGATGCGCAGGCTGCCGGGCGCAGCGCGGGAGGTGGGGGCGCGCGAGAGCCGCCCGCTGCGGGAGATCCTGCGACTGATGTTGAAATATTCCAACAACCTGACGGCCGAGATGGTCGGGATGGCGGCTTCCCGCGCTCGCGGCAGGAATCCCCGGACGCTGGCCGAGTCGGCGCGGGCGATGAATGCGTGGGCCGCTTCGGCCTGGGGCATGACCGGCACGAAGATGGTCGATCATTCGGGTCTTGAGGATGCGTCGCGGATGACGCCGCGGGATCTGGTGGGGCTGCTGGTACGGGTGCGCGAGAAGGGCCTGTTGCGCCCGCTCCTCAAGCCGCTGCCGGTTCTGGACGACAAGGGGCGTCCGCTTCGGGACGTTCCCATCCGGGTGGATGCCAAGACCGGAACGCTGAATTTCGTGTCGGCGCTGGGCGGGTTCATCACCGCCGCCGACGGGCGTGAACTGGCCTTTGCCATCTTTGCCGCGGATCCGGCCCGGCGGGCGCGGATCGACCGGGCCGAGCGCGAGCGGCCGCCCGGCGCGCGGGCATGGAGCCGCAAGGCCCGCCGGCTGCAGCACGCGCTGCTGCGGCGGTGGGGAACCATGCCGGCGCAGGGCTGAAGCCGCAACTGCGCGGCCGGGGTCGGGATCAGGTCATGTGCCGCGCCCGGGCACCGCGTTCGATGGCAGCGGCGTGCAGGCGGTCGATGTTCAGTTCATAGCGGATCTCTTCGAGCAGGCGCAGCTCCGGTTCGGCCAGTCGGCCGTCGGCGGCGGCCACGTCGCAGGCCAGCGCGTAGGCGGTCTCGAACAGGCGTTCGGGCAGGTTGTCCCGGATCAGGCCGAACAGGGCGTCAAGCCCGTCTTCCTGTTCGAACAGGTCGAACACGATCTGCGACATGCGCTGCATCCGGTCGATGTCGTAGTCGGCGAAGACCGGCAGGTGGTTCACCGCGGCCTGGATCTTCATGAGTTCGGCCGTGCGGATGTTTTCGTCGGAGGCCGAGACCGCGATCATGATGGCGACGAGGCAGTCCTGAGTGCTGAGCACCTTGGGGGTGGGATCGGACACGGGGTTGCTCCTTCTGGCTGTCCGTTGTTGCAGTGCAGAATATTGACGGGCTCGGCCCGGCACAATAGGTAGCGGCGTCAGGTCGCGCGGGTTGCGTGGCCGTTGCTGCGGAGACCGACATGTCCGAACTGCGTGAAGCCGCTCTCGCGTCGAAGGCCTGGCCTTTCGAGGAAGCCCGGCGGATTCTGAAACGCTATGACAAGGCGCCGCCCGAAAAGGGGTACGTCCTGTTCGAGACCGGCTATGGCCCGTCCGGTCTGCCGCATATCGGCACCTTCGGCGAGGTGGCACGGACCACCATGATCCGCCACGCCTTCGAGCGGATCAGCGATATTCCGACCCGTCTGATCTGCTTTTCCGACGATCTGGACGGGATGCGCAAGGTGCCGGGCAACGTGCCCAACCGCGAGATGCTGGAAGAGCATCTGCAAAAGCCGTTGACCAGCGTGCCCGATCCCTTCGGGACGCATGAGAGCTTTGGCCATCACAACAACGCCATGCTGCGGCGGTTCCTGGACACGTTCGGGTTCGAATACGAGTTCATCAGCGCCACCGAGTTCTACCGCTCGGGCCGGTTCGACGAGGTGCTGCTGCGCGCCGCCGAGCGCTATGACGACATCATGAAGATCATGCTGAAGTCGCTGCGCGAGGAGCGGCGTCAGACCTATTCGATCTTTCTGCCGATCCATCCCGAAACCGGGCGCATCCTTTACGTGCCGATGAAGGAGGTGAACGCGCGCGAAGGCACCGTCACCTTCGACGACGAGGACGGGCGCGAATGGACCCTGCCGGTCACCGGCGGGCACGTGAAGCTGCAGTGGAAGCCCGATTTCGGCGCGCGCTGGGCGGCGCTGGGCGTCGATTTCGAGATGTATGGCAAGGACCATTCGACAAACACCCCGATCTATGATGGGATCTGCCGCATCCTCGGCCACCGCCCGCCCGAGCATTTCGTCTATGAACTGTTCCTCGACGAGAACGGGCAGAAGATTTCCAAATCGTCGGGCAACGGCGTCAGCATCGACGAGTGGCTGACCTATGCCAGCAGCGAGAGCCTGAGCTATTTCATGTATCAGAAGCCGAAGACGGCCAAGCGGCTGTACTTCGACGTGATCCCGAAGGCGGTGGACGAGTATCACCAGCAGCTGCGCGCCTTTCCGAGGCAGGATCTCAAGGCGCAACTGGCCAACCCGGTCTGGCACATCCACAACGGCGAGGTGCCGGAGTCGACCCTGATCGTGCCGTTCTCGATGTTGCTGAACCTGGCCAGCGTGTCGGGGGCCGAGGACAAGGAGAAGCTGTGGGGCTTCGTGCGCCGCTATGCCCCCGAGGCCAGTCCGGAGACGCATCCCGACCTGGACGCGGCGACCGAGCATGCGGTGCGCTATTACAACGATTTCGTCAAGCCGCACCGGGTATATCGCATGCCCACCGAGAAGGAGCGCGAGGCGCTGGAGGCGTTGCGCGCGGCGCTGGCCGCCTATGACGGGCCGGTCGAGGATGAGGCGCTGCAATCGGTGGTCTATGCCATCGGGCGCGAGCGCTTCGATCCGCTGCGCGACTGGTTCCGGGCCCTTTACGAGGTGCTTCTGGGCGCCTCCCAGGGGCCGCGCTTTGGCGGTTTCATCGCGCTTTACGGGGTGGACGAGACGATTGCGCTGATCGACCGGGCGCTGGCTGGCGAACTGGCCTGAGAGGTTCGGGGCGGGAGCGGGCAGGGGGCTCTGCCCCCTCTGGCGTGCGGGCACGCCATTCACCCCCGGAGTATTTTCCGGCAAGAGTAAGATGGGCAGGGCGGACTGGGGCCGGGGGGAGAATCGGCATATGCTGGCGGCGACGGTCGGGGAGCTGTCACATGACCGGATACGAACCGCTGAACGTGCTCAAGCCGGTGGCGGCCGGCATCTGGGTCATCGACGGGCCGCCGGTTCGGTTCTACGGGGTGCCGGTACCGACGCGGGCCACGGTGATACGGCTGGAGGCTGGCGATCTGTGGGTGCATTCGCCCACCCGTCTGACCGAGGATCTGCGGGCACAGTTGCAGGCGCAGGGGCGGGTGCGGCATCTGGTGGCGCCGAACTGGCTGCACTACTGGTGGATCGGGCACTGGCAGGCGGTGTGGCCGGAGGCTGAGGCCTGGGCCGCGCCTGGGGTGGTGGAGAGGGCCGCGAAATACGGGCGGAATCTTCGCTTCGATCACGAGTTGGGGGAGCAGGCGCCCTGGGCGGGCCGGATCGAGCAGATGCTGGTCGAAGGCAGCGCGTTGCATCGCGAAGCGGTGTTTTTCCATCGGCAGTCGCGGACGCTGATTCTGAGCGACCTGATCGAGAATTTCGAGCCCGACAAGGTGGCGTGGTGGTTGCGGCCGTTGTTGCGGGCGGACGGGGTTCTGGCGCCGCATGGGGGAATGCCGCGCGAGATGCGCCTGGTCTTCCGCAAGGGTCGGGCCGAGTTGCGGCGGGCGGTCGAAACCATGATCGACTGGGCGCCCGAGCGCATCGTCATCGCGCATGGTCGTTGGTTCGAGCACGACGGAACCGCGGTTCTGCGCCGGGCCTTTGCGTGGCTTCTGACGGGTTAACCTTTCATTGATCCGACCGTGACGGTGCGGTGAGGGCGCGTTCATCGTCCTGGCCTATTCCTTCGCCTCGCGTCCGGGCGCCTCGGTCCGGGCGCCGGCAAGCTTCGAGGCCCGGGGGCGGATTCGCGGGCGGTTCTGGGAAGGGGATCAGGATGAACAAGGCGATTACCGATGGCGTGCAATTCATGCCTCCGGCGTTCAAGGAGGGCCTTGACGTTTGGTCGAGTGGCGACGGCACGCCGGGGTCGGATACTTATGCGGGGGCGGTGAATGCCGCGCTGGTGCCGGCGGATCAGGATTTCGGCGGTTGCCTGGAGTTGCAGAAGACGGCCGCGGTGCAGAAGCTGCGATACATGGGCGAGACGCCGATCCTGCCCGGCTGCTATCTGCGCATCCGGGCGCGGGTGAAGGCGGTCAGCGGCAACCTGCCCAATGTGCGCATTGCCGGCTGGGCCGGCGGTGCGGGGGGCGTACATGTGACCGGGGTGGTGGAAACCGGGCCGAGCGTGACCCTGCAGAGCTATGGCGAGGTGGTGGAGGTCAGCGCCATCGTCGGGTCCGGCTCGCGCGGGGGCGTGGACATGGTCTGGGGCACGCAGGCGCTTTACGGGCATTTCGGGCTGGACCTGACCGGGCCGAATGGCGGTGTGGTGCGCGTTGACGACATCGTGATCGAGGACATCACTAGCGCCTTTCTGCGCGACATGCTGAGCTTGGTGGATGTGCGCGATTACGGCGCGGTGGGCGATGGCGTGACCGATGACAGTGCTGCCTTTCTGGCCGCGGATGCGGCGGCGGCCGGGCGGCGGGTTCTGGTGCCGGCCGGGGTCCATTATCTGGCGCAGACGGTATCGATGGCCTCGGAGGTGGTGTTCGAGGGCACGGTGGCGATGCCCGACGATGCGATGCTGCTGCTGACGCGGAGCTTCGATCTGCCCACCTATGTGGCCGCTTTCGGCAGCGAGGAGCTGGCCTTTCGCAAGGCCTTTCAGGCGCTGCTCAACAACTCGGATCATGAATCTCTGGACATGGGCGGGTTGAAGGTGGCGGTATCCGCGCCCATCGACATGGCCGCCGCCGTCCCGAACAGGGACAGCTATGCCACCCGGCGGGTGATCCGCAACGGTCAGCTTGAGGCGGTGGGAGCGTCGGCGGCCTGGGATCCGGTGGTCGTCACCTCGCAGGCGACCTATTCGGCGGCTGCTCCGCGGCGGCTGACCAACGTGGTCAACGTGGCCAACATTCCCGTGGGGGCCCTGGTCGAGGGCAGCGGCGTGGGGCGTGAGATCTACGTGAAGGCCAGGAATGTCGGCGCCCAGGAGGTGACGCTGAGCGCGCCGCTCTACGATGCCGAGGGCACCCAGGTCTTCACTTTCCGCGATTTCCGCTATCTGCTGGACTTCAGCGGCTTCGGCAAGCTGAGCAAGTTCGTGATCTCGGATGTCGAGTTCCAGTGCAACGGGCTGAGCAGCGGGATTCGGCTGGCTCCTTCGGGGATCGCCTTTCAGCTGCGTGACTGCTTCGTTTCGCGTCCCAGGGATCGCGGGGTGACCTCGATCGGGACCGGTTGCCAGGGAATGCTGATCGATCGCTGCCAGTTCCTGTCCAACGAAGACCAGGCCAATGCCCCGGACCGGGTGACGATTGCGCTGAATGCCAATGCCAATGACGTGAAGCTGCGCAACAACCGGGCGACCAAGTTCCGTCACTTCGCGGTTCTGGGCGGGGCCAACAGCGTGGTGCTGGGCAATCATTTCTTCCAGGGCGACAGCGTGGCCAACGGGGTGCGCACGGCGGGTCTGATCATCACCGCCACCTATACCAGCACCACCATCACCGGGAACTATATCGACAACTGCTTCATCGAATGGACAAACGAGCGTGACGCGACCCCGGATTTCGTCACCGGCTATTCGTTCAGCGCGATGACGATTTCCGACAACATCTTCCTGTCGGGGGACGTGGCGCCGTGGTTCAGCTATATCGTGGTCAAGCCGCACGGGACCGGGCATTTCCTGAACGGGGTGACGGTTTCGGGCAACAAGTTCCGCTCCATCAACGGGGCCATCGACCGGGTCGAGCGGGTGGATACCAGCTTTGCCGCCCTGGATATCGGGCGCAGCAAGAACGTGTTTTTCACCGGCAACAGCTATCACGCTGTCAGCTATCAGGTGGAGAACCCCTTGCGGGTGCGGCACAAGGTTTCGACCCCGGTCACGAGCTGGACGGTAGACGTGAACGGCGAGTTGCCCTTCGGTGGCGAGGCGCGCGGCGTTGACGGGATCGTGGCGCTGGGGGCGTTGCGCAACGGGGCCAATCTGCGGAGTTTCGCCACGCCCCAGGTGGATCTGCAGCAGGGGCCGAACCGCGATCAGGTGACGCTGGTCTGGCCCGAGCCGGTCAAGGGCGAGGTGGCGCTGAGCGTGCGCATGGATACCTGATCAGGCCGGCAGGCCGAGATCGGACGGGCAGAGCGTCCAGGCGCGGCCGAAACCGCCGTTTAGATGGGCGCGGTGGACCGCGAACAGGACGAAGGAGAAGTCGGCAAACCCGATATAGAGCCGGGCCTTGGGGTGGCTGCGCAGGTAATGCGCGGCCACTTCTTCGTGGCGGGGAAGGTTGCGGGACAGGAAGGCGGCCCGCGCCTGAAGCGTCAGCCGGGGGTGGATGAGCGGGTCGCCCCTTTCGCCCGGCTCGCCCAGCAGCAGCGAGACCGCCGGGTTGGCCCGCATCGCCGCGCTGTGGGGGGCAAGATCGGAGACCAGGGTCAGCGGGGTACCTTCGGGCGAGAGGCCGAAGGCCACCCGGGTCGCCATCGGCTCTCCCGTGGGGGTGATGACGGCCAGTGCGGCGCTGCGCGCCCCGGCGAGGAGCGTGCGGGCCAGTTCGCGGGCGTCGTCATCGGCGGGCAGGATCGGGGATTTCATGGCCGCATGATGGGGCGGTGCGGCGGCGGGGGCAAGCCCGCGAATCCGGTGGCGCAGCGCCGGGGCCCGGGGGGCGCGGGGAACGATTCGGCCTTGCGGTTTCGGGATTGCCCCGGCCGGGGTCGAATCCGTCTCCCATTCCGCGGGAAATGCGCTAGTCTGATTGCGAAGAAGGAGGACCAGATGCCGACCATTTCCAGGGACAGCGACTTGCAGACCGTCATCACGACCTTCGATACCACGCCGGGCATGTGCCAGGACCTGATTGACGAGCTGGTCGATGCCTATGAGAACTTCATTTCGAAGCAACCCGGTTTCGTGGCTGCCGGGCTGCATGTGAACGATGCGCAGACGCGGATTGCCAATTATTCGCAGTGGCGCCAGCGCGAGGATTTCCTGGCCATGCTGCGCACCCCCGAGATGCGCGAGCGCAACCGCCGGATCAATGACCTGTGCCGGAGCTTCGAGCCGGTGATGTATGACGTGGTTGCCACCTTCGATTGAACTCTCCCTTCGCCGGCGATTTTCTCCTGACATGGATCAAGACGCGCGCCGCGCGATTGTGGGAAACGGCATTGAAACCTGTGGAGACGCAAGATGTATCACAAGATTCTCGTTCCGATCTCGTTCGACGCAGAACGCGACGTGACCGGGCCGCTCAAGGTTGCCCGGCTTTTGGCCGCGCCTGAGGCCGAGTTCACGCTGCTGCACGTGGTCGAGCATATTCCGGGTTATGCCATTTCCTACATGCCGGCGGACTATCTGACCGAGGCGCGCAAGGCGATCCAGAAGGAACTGGACGAGCTGGCCGGGCAGCTGCCCAACGCCAGGGGCGTGGTCATCGAGGGCCATTCCGGGCGGTCGATCCTCGACTGGGCCGAGGAGAACGAGCCCGATCTGATCATTATCGCCTCGCACCGTCCCGGCATGCAGGATCTGCTTCTGGGATCCACCGCGACCCAGGTGGTGCGCCACGCCAGATGTGCGGTTCACGTCCTGCGTTGAAAAAGGGGCGGACGGATGCCCGGGCCGCCCGTGGCCCCGGGTGAGGCAAACGCGATCTAACAATTCGCGCGGCAGGTGAGGCTACGCGACAACGCGGTGCGAGGCGCCCCGGTCTGCGGGGGGCCTCGCACGAGGTGATCTGCGCAAGGCGCTGTTTCGTTCTGCGCCTTCGGTCAGAAATACGGATCGATCAGGTAGTCCGTGCCCGCCGTCAGATCGGCGGTGCTCACCCCTTCGGGAATCACGAAGTTCGCGGCGTCCACGGCAAACTTGACCCGCCGGCCACGTCTGAAACCGTGATCGCAGGGCTGCCCGCCGTCTTGAGCGCCTGCGCCGCGCCTCGCATGTCCAGAATGTCTTCGCCCGGCGTGAAATCCTTGACCCGGTCCGGACCGAAGGTCGTCGAGTTGAATATGAACGTGTTCTGATCTGCCCGCCCCAGAGCGTATCCTTTCCTTCCGAGCTATAGAGGCTGTCCACGCCGGCTTCGTCCTTCAGGATGTCCCGCCGGTTTCCGCTCGGCCCCGAGGGATATGCCCGCGCGCACTGCCGTCAGTCCGACGCCGGGTGATTCGTTCCCTTCCAGCCTTCCGAATGCCCCCTCCAGCCCCTCTCGGGAGGAGGGGGACATTCATCTGCCGCGCACCCGGCGCGCACCCGTCCGGCGCACACCCGGCGCGTGTCTGCCCTGACCTCTCTCAAGGGCTTGATTTTATTGAAGGTTTTGGTGGAGCCTAGGGGAGTCGAACCCCTGACCTCTTGCATGCCATGCAAGCGCTCTCCCAACTGAGCTAAGGCCCCAGGTGCCGCCGGTTCCGGCGTCTCCGGTCGTTTATGCAACGATCGCGGGGAGTGCAAGCCCAAAAAACATCCTTCCGGGACGGTTTTTCGGGGTTTGCGGGGCGGGGCCGGAAAGGTCGGCCCGAACCCGGATTCCACGCCGATCCTGCCCCGGATCTCGGCCCGTCGCCGCCCATGCCCACGGGGCGGCGACGGCCAGGATTCACTCTTCGTCTTCGGTCGAGACGTCGGCGATTTCCTCCAGCGGAACGCTGTCGTCATCGTCGTCTTCAAGAACGTCGTCACCCAGATCGACATCCACGTCGGCGTCGTCCAGAACCACGTCTTCCTCGTCCAGAACCGCCTCTTTCGCCTTCACCGTGGCCGCATCCTCGGCGTCGGCCGCGATCATCCGCGTCTTGCCGGTGTCGAGCTCAACGACTTCGCCCGTGTAGGGGCTGACGATCGGATCCTTGTTCAGGTCGTAGAAGCGCTTGCCGGTGGTCGGGCAAACGCGCTTTACACCCCATTCTTCCTTGGGCATGTGAATCCCCTTGATATCTGCTGAGTCGTATCGACGATTCCGGCCTCCTGCCATATGACATGGATGCTGTCAAAGCCTTTGCCGCAACAGGAGCCCCGCATGGCCGAACATCGCCTGCCAGGAACCCCGCCGGTGGCGCTGGTGTTGCGCCGCTCGGCCCGCGCCCGGCGGATCAGCCTGCGCATTTCGGGCCTCGACGGGCGGGTGACCCTGACCCTTCCGCGCGGGGTGCCCGAGCGGGAGGCGCTGGATTTCGCCCGCGCGCGCGAGGACTGGATTCGCCGCCATCTGAGTGATCGGCCGACCGAAATCCGCCCCCGCATCGGCGGCGAGATCCCGGTCGAGGGGGCCCGGCGGCGGATCGTTGCCGCCTCGGGGCGGCGGGTCGAGCTGCGCGGCGATGAGATCCGGGTGCCCGGGGATGCCCCCGCGCGGCGGTTGCGGGCATGGCTGCGAGAACTGGCGCGCGACCGCCTGTCAGAGGCCTGCCGGTCCTATGCGCAGGCGCTGGGACGCGATCATGCCCGAATCACGCTGCGCGATCCCCGCTCGCGCTGGGGGTCGTGTTCGTCGGGCGGGGCGCTGATGTTTTCATGGCGGCTGGTGCTCGCCCCGCCCCGGATCCTGCGATACGTGGCCGCGCACGAGGTCGCGCACTTGGCCGAGATGAACCACTCGCCGGCCTTCTGGGCCCATGTGGAGCGGCTCTATGGCCCGCATGCGGATGCCCGGCGGTGGCTGCGCGAGAACGGCCCCGAACTGCACCGCTATCGCTTTGACGGGTGATCGGGGTCGGGCGCTTGACCTGTGCGCAACTTGTGATCACAAAGGGGCATGACCACTTCGCCCCGCCCGTCCGACCCCGCGCCGGTCACGTCTTCCGCCCATGACCGGGTCTATCGCGCCCTGCGCGCGCGCATCATGTATGGCGATATCGGGCCGGGGCAGGCGCTGACCCTGCGGGGGATCGGCAAGGCCTATGACGTGTCGATGACGCCTGCCCGCGAAGCGGTGCGCCGGCTGGTGGCCGAGGGCGCGCTGGTCCTGACCGCCTCGGGGCGGGTGT
>JALTNO010000364.1 GCA_027000645.1 Paracoccaceae bacterium
TGCAGCCGATGCAGGAGTCGGGGTTGATCTCGACCTTGTGGCGTCCCTCGTGCCAGCCATCGGACCACGTGAGGGCCGGGCAGCCCAGATTCATGCAGGACTGGCAGGCGATGCACTTGTCCTGATCGACGGCCAGCGCCGGCCCCTTGATCTTGACCGGGTCCAGCACGCAGGGCCGATCCGAAATCACCACCGACACGCCCCTGAATTCCACCGCCTCGCGCAATGAACGCAACATGCCGGCCATGTCGTAGCTGTCCACCTTGCGCACCCACTGGACGCCCAGCGATTTCACCAGTTCGACGAAATCCACGCGCGGGGCCTCGTCCCCGCGCAGGGTGCGGCCGGTACCGGGGTGATCCTGCCCGCCGGTCATGGCGGTGATGTGGTTGTCCAGCAGGAATACCGTGATGTCGGCCCCGTTATAGACCGCGTCGATCAGCGGCGGGATGCCCGAATGCAGGAAGGTCGAGTCGCCGATGGTGGCAACGACCGGCCGGGTTTCGGTACCGGCCATCGCGATGCCGGCCGCGTTGGCGATGCTCGAGCCCATCGAAACCGTCGAATCGATCGACCGCAGCGGTTCGATCGCGGCCAGCGTATAGCAGCCGATATCGCCCGCTACCCGCGCATCCAGCGCCCGCAGGACCATGTAGCAGCTGGTATGCGGGCAACCCGCGCACAGCACCGGTGGCCGCACCATCGGCGCAAATTCGAAGGCCGCCCTGCGCGGCGCGGCGTCGATCACGCCGGCGCGGACGAACCCCTCGCGCACGATCTCGGGCGAGAACTCGCCGGTGCGGGGGAACCATTCCTTGCCCTCGACCGGCAGCCCCATGACCTTCATCGCGTTCTCGATCACGGGTTCGAGCTCTTCGACCACGAACACCCGCTCCACCCTGTCGCAGAAATCGCGCAGCAGCTGCGCGGGCAGGGGATAGCTTGCCGCCAGCTTCAGCACGCTGGCCCCCGGCATGGTTTCCTTCACATAGGCATATGGAACGCCCACGGTGACGATCCCGATTTCGGTGTCGCCCATCTCCATCCGGTTGAGCGGGCAGGTTTCCATCTCTTCCGCGACCAGGGCCTCGCGTTCCAGCACCCTGGGGTGGCGCTGACGGGCATGGGCGGGGATCATCACGTTCTTGGCCGGGTTCTCGTCGAATGAGGGGACCGGCGGTTCGGTGCGTTCCCCGGTCTGCACGGCGCTGCGGGTGTGCGACAGCCGCGTGGTCGCGCGCAGGATGACCGGCGTGTCGAAGCGTTCGGAAAGATCGAAGGCATGGCGGGTGAAGTCCAGTGCTTCCTGCGCGTCGGAGGGTTCCAGCACCGGCACCCGGGCGAAGGCGGCATATACCCGGGTGTCCTGTTCGTTCTGCGAGGAATGGATGCCCGGGTCGTCGCACACGGCGATCACCAGCCCGCCATTCACCCCGATATAGGAAAACGACATCAGCGCGTCGGCGGCCACGTTCAGCCCCACATGCTTCATCGCGGCGAAGGCGCGCACACCGGTGAAGGATGCGCCGATGGCCACGTCCAGCGCGGTCTTTTCGTTGGTGGACCATTGCGCGTGCAGGTCCTCGGCCGGAAACCGGGCGAGGTTTTCCAGGATCTCGGTGCTCGGCGTGCCGGGATAGGCGGCGGCGACCTTCACGCCGGCCTCCCACGCCCCGCGGGCGATGGCTTCGTTCCCGGTCATCGGGCGGGTTCGGGAATTGCTTCGGAGCGGTCGGGACAACCCGGCAGCGGCATGGTTCATCCGGCAATTCCTCCCTGTTTCACGACCTTCGCGATGACAGCCGGGCTAACCACTGGGATGCACGAGTTCGTTGATTCAGATCAAGAACGCCCTCCCCTGGCCATGCGGCGTACCATAATCGCCATGATGGGGCCGCAATTGGGTGACAGGATCGTGCCGGAGGCTGATGATCCGTTCGTGTCCGGCACGGGTCTCGCCTTCGAGTGGCGGACCAGACGGGCAGGCAGGCACGATGACAAGGATCTGGCGACTGGAAACCCCCCCGAGGCCCGGCGGCCACCCGGCCCCGATGCGCGAGGAGGGGCGCCCGGAAGACCCCACGCATGATGAGGGTGCGGCCCGGCCTCCCCGCGGGCGGCGCGGGGCCGGCATGTCCGGCCGGGGGATCTCGCGCGTGGTGGCCGACGGGCTGCACGCGGCGCTGATCCTGATGGTGATCGGGGCGGCGCTGTTCATCGGGCTGCTGTTGGAGAACCTGCGCCTCGACGAGGCCCGCTCGGTCGCGGCCGACCGGGCGCAGAATGCCGCCGCCGCCGTGGCCGCGCAGCTTCAGAGAATGATGAACGAACACGTTCTCGTTGCCAGGGCGGTCTCGGCCATGATCCGGCGCGACCCCGACGTGACCCAGAAGCAGTACCAGTCCATCGTCGCGGACGTCATCGACCGGGGCGACCAGACCATACTGAATGTCGCGCTGCTGAAGGATTCGACCATCGTCCGGGTCTATCCGCTGGAACGCAACGCCAAGGCGCTCGGCACCGACATGACCTATGTTCATGCGCAGCTGCCGGGCCTGAACCTGAGCCGGCGCGACCTCCGGCTGACGCTGAGCGGCCCGTTCTCGCTGGTGCAGGGGGGGAAGGGGCTGATCTATCGCTTTCCGGTCCTGGTGCCCGATCCCGGCACCGGCCGGTCCCGCTACTGGGGCAGTGTCGGCGTGGTTGTCAGCCTCGAGCGGATGATGGCCGATGCCGATATCGCCGAGATGGCCGAGGGGCACAGGATCGCGATCCGCAGCCTCGATTCCGCCGGCCAGCCGCG
>JALTNO010000365.1 GCA_027000645.1 Paracoccaceae bacterium
CCGACTGGTCGCGCCGGCCGCTGTCGGATGCCCAGAAGGCCTATGCGCTGGCCGATGTGACGCATCTGCGCCGGATCTACGAATTCCTTGCCGAGAAGCTGGAACAGACCGGGCGCACGCACTGGGTTGCGGAAGAGCTTCAGACCCTGACCGACCCGGCGACCTACGACATCCGCCCCGAAGAGGCATGGCGGCGGATCAGGACGCGGACCAATTCGCCGAAATTCCTGGCGGTGGTGCGGGAACTGGCCGCGTTTCGCGAATCCTACGCGCAGGAAAAGGACATTCCCCGCAATCGCGTGTTCAAGGATGATGCGCTGGTGGAACTGGCCTCGACCCGGCCGCGAACGCTGGCCGATCTGGGCGCGTCGCGGCTGCTGTTGCGCGAGGCCCGCAAGGGGCCGATCGCCGAAGGAATTCTGGCCGCGGTCGAGCGCGGGGTAAACTGCCCGCCGGACAAGCTGCCGGAGCCGGCGCGGGGGCGCGACAGGATGCAGGTCAACCCGGCGCTGGCCGACCTCCTGCGGGTTCTGCTCAAGGCCAAGACGGAACATGCCGGCGTGGCGGCACGGCTGATCGCGCCGAGCTCGGATCTCGATGCCATTGCCGCCGGCCGGCGCGACGTGCCGGCACTGTCGGGTTGGCGGCGCGAGGTTTTCGGCGCCGATGCGCTGCGCCTGTGCGAAGGACGAATCGGGCTGGCCGCCAGGGGGCAGAGCGTCCGGGTGATCGAGCTCTGAACCTGTCCGCTTCCCGGCGTCCCCCATTCCCCCCGCGCCCGGCGGGCCGTCCGGCTTGTCAGCGGCGGCGGGTCTGCAGCGTGTTCTCCTGACCCGTCACCCGGATCGTCCGGATGCCCGCCAGTTCCTTGCGCGACAGCGTCAGCGCCTCGTGCACGGTGCGGCTGCGTTCGTTCCCGACGTCGGTGGGGTTGACCGGATAGACCACGCGGAAGGACAGCGACAGGGTGTTCTTCCGGTCGCCCTCGGCGGGCGGGATCGGGCGCAGCTCGGTCTGGTAGGGTCCCTGCCGCTCGGCCACGCCTTCGGCATAGACGATGGCGCCGCTGGGCGTGGGTTCGACCCGCAGCACGGTGACCCGCGCGATCGGCACGCTGCGGTCCTCGGGGGCGGGGCGGGCCAGAAGGTTGCTGCCGGTCGAGGCGGGCATCAGGGGATTGGCCCCGCCTTCCGCCGGGGTGCTGGCGGGGGTCGGGGTCTTGGCCCGGAACCAGTTGGCGGGATTGACGCGCGAATTGCTCCAGCCGCTGCATCCGGCCAGGATCAGGCTGGCGGCCAGAAGGAGCGGGATAGGTCTGTGCATCATGTCCTGCCGTGGTTGCTGTCGCCTCGTGCCCATCGGTTACCGCATCCGGCAGCGGTTGAAAAGCCGCAAGGCGGGGGCTGGACAGCGGGGCGGGGGCGTCCTAGGTCAGAACCGCATCAGGAAATGCCCGGAGAGACACACATGGCCAGCCCCGCCTTTGAGGAGATCGTCGAGGATTTCGAGTTTCTCGACGACTGGGAGGACCGGTATCGCCACGTGATCGAGCTGGGCCGGGCCATGGCGCCGCTGGACGAGGCGCTGAAGGTGCCGGCGACGAAGGTTCACGGCTGCGCCAGCCAGGTCTGGCTGCACCCGGTGATCGAGGACGGCATCTTCCGTTTCGACGGCGACAGCGACGCAATGATCGTGCGCGGTCTGATCGCGGTGTTGCGGGCGCTGTATAACGGTCTGCCGGTGGCCGAGGTGGCGCGGGTGGACGCCCAGGCCGAACTGGCGCGGCTGGGGCTGAACGAACATCTCTCGGCGCAGCGGTCGAACGGGGTCCGGTCGATGGTCGAACGGATCCGCGCCGTTGCGCTGGAACATGCCTGAGGTTCCGGATTCGGGAACCGGCCCGGCCGCGGGCGCGGATGCGGGGCGCCGCGTGCCTCCGGCGGGAGTATTTCCGGCGAGATGAAGGTGAGGGGCGTTGACGGGCCGGCATGCGCGCGCTAGCCCGCGGCCATGGCACGTGTTCCTCTTTTGCAATTGTCGGGAGTTTCGCTGACATTCGGCGGCGAGCCGGTGTTTTCGGGGCTTGACCTGGTGGTGCAGCCGGGGGACCGGATGGCCCTTGTCGGGCGCAACGGGTCCGGCAAGTCCACGCTGATGAAGGTGATGGCCGGGCTGGTGGAGGCGGATGCGGGCGAGGTCATCCCCGGCCCCGGCATGCGCGTGGGATACATGGAGCAGGACCCCGACATGTCCGGTTTCGCAACGCTGGGCGATTTTGCCGCCGCCGGGCTGGAGCCGGGCGAGCTTTACCGGGTGGAGCGGGCCGGCGAGGGGTTGAAATTCGACCCCGGCCGCGCGGTGGAGACGGCCTCGGGCGGGGAACGGCGGCGGGCGGCGCTGGCCCGGCTGATGGCCGAGGCCCCCGATCTGATGCTTCTGGACGAGCCGACCAACCATCTGGACATCGAGGCGGTGCTGTGGCTGGAGGCCGAGTTGAAGGCGGCGCGGGCGGGGTTCGTCATCATCAGCCACGACCGCGCGTTCCTGCGTGCGCTTACGCGGGTAACGCTCTGGCTGGACAGGGGAAGATTGAGGCGGTTGAACGAGGGCTTCGGGCAGTTCGAGGCCTGGCGCGACCGGGTCTGGGCCGAAGAGGATGCGGCGCGGCACAAGCTCGATCGGCGGATCCGCTCCGAGGGCCGCTGGGCGGTGGAGGGCATCAGCGCCCGGCGCAAGCGGAACATGGGCCGGCTGCGGCGTCTGCAGCAGATGCGGGCCGAGCGGGCGGCGCAGATCCGGCGCC
>JALTNO010000366.1 GCA_027000645.1 Paracoccaceae bacterium
ATTTCCTGCGCAGCGCCGTGCGCGAGGCGCTGGAGGAACTTGCGGAAACGGATGTGCGACTTGAGCGAAACGACGATGATCCTGACCCTGCCGGGGACGCCGGTGCTGCAAAGGACGGTGCGGCGGGCCCTGAAGGCGCTGACCCCGCCTCCGGAGCTGACGATCAGTGACTGGGCCGATGCCAACCGGCGGCTGAGCTCGGAAGCAAGCGCGGAACCGGGGCGCTGGCGGACCTCCCGCGCGGAATACCAGCGCGGGATCATGGATGCGATCTCGGACCCGACTGTCGAAACCGCCGTGATCATGTCCAGCAGTCAGATCGGCAAAAGCGAGTGCCTTGGGAACATGGTCGGCTACCACATCGACCAGGACCCGGCGCCGATCATGGTGGTGATGCCGACCGAACGCGATGCCGAGACCTGGTCGAAGGACCGCTTCTCGCCGATGGCCCGCGACACGCCGTGCCTGAGGGACAAGATCGCAGATCCGAAGTCGCGCGACGGCAACAACAAGATCCTGCACAAGCGCTTTCCGGGCGGGCATCTGACGATTGTCGGGGCGAATGCGCCCTCGGGGCTCGCGAGCCGGCCGATCCGGCTTCTGCTGTGCGACGAGGTCGACCGCTATCCGTTCAGCGCGGGTGCCGAGGGCGATCCGGTGAACCTGGCGAAAAAGCGCACGGTCACCTTCTGGAACCGCAAGATCGTGCTGGTCTCGACGCCCACCAACAAGGGCGCGAGCCGGATCGAAACGGCGTATGAGGAGAGCGACCAGCGGCAGTACTGGGTTCCGTGCCAGGAGTGTGGCGAGGCCCAGGTGCTGGTCTGGGGGCAGGTCAGATGGGACAAGACCGAACAGGGTGAGCATCGGCCGGAGACGGCGCGCTACGAATGCATCCACTGCGGTGCAAGGTGGGACGACCAGACAAGATGGGCGGCCGTCGGCAAGGGCGAATGGCGGGCGCGGCGGCCCTTCGCCGGGATCGCCGGGTTCCACCTCAACGAGATCTATTCGCCCTGGGTACGGCTCGAGGCGATGGTGAAGGCGTTCCTCTCGGCGCGGGCCGGTGGCGACGAGGCGATGAAGACCTTCGTGAACACCTCGCTTGGCGAGACCTGGGTGGAGACCGGCGACGCACCCGACTGGCAGCGGCTCGCGGGGCTCAAGGAAGACTGGCCGGCGGGCACGGTGCCGGAGCGAGGTCTGTTCCTCGCCGCCGGGGCCGACGTGCAGAAGGACCGGATCGAGGTCGATGTGTGGGCCTGGGGCCGCGGTCTGGAAAGCTGGCTGATCGACCATGTGGTGATCGAGGGCGGGCCGGCCGATCCGGAGTGCTGGGCAAAGCTGTCGGAACTTCTGGGGCGGACCTGGACGCACGCGAGCGGTGCGCATCTGACCATTGCCCGTCTCGCCATCGACACTGGCTACGAGACCTCGGCCGTCTATGGCTGGGCGCGGGCCGTGGGCTTTGGCCAGGTGGCCCCGGTGAAGGGCGTGGAAGGGTTCAACCGGGCGGCGCCGGTGACGGGGCCAACCTTTGTCGATGCCACCATAGCCGGCAAGCGCCTGCGCCGGGGCGCGCGGCTGTGGACGGTGGCGGTCTCGACCTTCAAGGCCGAGACCTACCGCTTTCTCAGGCAGGAGCGGCCAACGGCGGAGGAGATCGCGGCCGGCGCCACATACCCGCCCGGTACGGTGCATCTGCCGGGCTGGGTGGACAGCGAGTGGCTCAAGCAGCTCGTCGCCGAGCAACTGGTGACGGTGAAGAACAAGCGCGGCTTTGCCAGGCTCGAATGGCAGAAGCTGCGCGAGCGCAACGAGGCGCTCGACGCCCGCGTCTACGCCCGCGCAGCCGCCTGGATAGCCGGGGCGGATCGGTGGTCCGAGGCGCAGTGGGCGGAGCTGGAGCGGCAGGTGGCAATAGGAGCCAGCGATACTGGAACGGCCGGCGCGCCAAAACGCCTGAGCCGCCCGGCGCCGCGACGCCGCCGAACCCTGCGCTCGAGCTACATGGGATGATCAGTGGCTCCAGGGCCTGTTGCCTTTCCGGTGACTTTGGAGAGGACCGCGCCGCCGGACCGCGAAACTTTCGATGACGCTGCGAACATGACGTACATTGATATCTTCGGGATCATAGGGCCCGCCATACCAGGCCAGCATCTGCTCATGCTCTTCATGCGTCGGATCGGTGATTGCCTCGAGAAACTCCGCAAAACCCATGGTGCCGCCGACATCTTCGGGCGGACAGCGTCGGGCACCGTCGATGAAGCAGGGATAGTCGGTGTCGGCCTCGCCATCACGAATGTCCTCGACGATCACGTCGTGGCGCCAGTCATCCCCGAAATCGTAAATGTAGAGGAACCGATCAAACTCTCGATCGAGCAGGGTTTGCAGACGAATCGACTTGGCCTTGTAAACCCTGCGCTCTTCGAAACCGACGTCAGGAAACGGCTGGCCATAGACCTTGTCACCAACGTTGAACTCGAACAAATGCGTGCCGTCCCATCCCATTGCGACCTGAATGATGTCGTGAAGATTCATCAGGGTCGATGAGCACGGAACATCGATCCTGCGCCAGATCCTGGGCTCTATGCCCTGCAATTCGATACGGATGCGCGCGATCGGTTCAATCATGGTGGGCCCTTTCGGGAACGGCAGAGGGAAGTCAGCCCTGCAGGGTCTTCTGCACGATCTGGGGGTCCTTGTCGATCAGGGCCAGCAGGACGCGCGCCGGGCCTTCGGGGCGGCGACGGCGCTGCTCCCAGTTCAGCAGCGTGCCCCTGGCAACCCCGATGCTGCG
>JALTNO010000367.1 GCA_027000645.1 Paracoccaceae bacterium
GTTTTCGTTCGCCCTGCCCCCCCCCGCCGGACGGCTTGCAATGGGCGCCCGCTCGCCGCATCATCGGCGCGCATCGCGCAAGACAGGGGGCAGCGACATGGATTCGACCGGCGGCGGGCTGGGGCTGATGGACATCTTCTGGCTGCTGTTCCTGCTGTCGGCCTTCCAGCCGCTGGTCACGCGCAAGCTGCTGGACAATCTTCGCCAGCGCAAGATCGCCCAGATCGAACGCAAGCGCGGCTCGCGGGTGATCCTGCTGGTGCACCGGCAGGAAACCATGAGCTTCCTCGGCTTTCCGATCATGCGCTATATCGACATCAACGATTCCGAGGCCCTGCTGCGCGCCATTCACGCCACCGGCTCCGACACGCCGCTCGACATCGTGCTGCACACGCCGGGGGGCATGGTCATCGCCGCCACCCAGATAGCCCGCGCGGTCAAGGCGCATCCGGGCAAGGTCACGGTCTTCGTGCCGCATTTCGCCATGTCGGGGGGCACGCTGATCGCGCTGGCCGCCGATGAAATCGTCATGAGCCCCCACGCCACGCTGGGCCCCATCGACCCGCAGCTGGGCCAGCAGCCGGCGGCCTCGGTGCTGAAGGTGGTGGAACAGAAGCCGCTCAAGGACATCGACGACCAGACGCTGGTCATGGCCGATCAGGCCGCAAAGGCCATCAGCCAGGTCCAGGCGACGGCGAAATCCCTGCTTGAGGGCAAGATGACGCCCGAGCAGGCGGAAAAGCTGGCCACCACCCTGTCCGAGGGGCGCTGGACCCACGACCACCCGATCTTCGCGGCCGACGCCCGCGAACTGGGCCTGCCGGTCAGCACCGACATCCCCGACGAGATCCTGGCGATGATGTCGCTCTACCCCCAGCCCACGCAACGCACGCCCAGCGTGGAATACCTGCCCCACCGGCAGCCCCCGCAAAAGCCGAACTGAGCCCCCGGGGTTTCAGGCGACGGCAGCCTTCACCGCAGCCACGACGCTGTCCACCGTGCGCGCCAGCAGCGCCCCATCCTCGCATTCGGCCATCACGCGGACCAGTGGTTCGGTCCCCGACTTGCGGATCAGAAGCCGCCCGCGGCCTTTCAGCGCCGCCTCGGCCTCGGAAATCGCCTGTTGCACCCCGCGGGCGGCAAGCGGCGCCTGTCCCTTGTCGTAACGGACATTCCTGAGCAGTTGCGGGACCGGCTCGAACTGGCGGGACAACTCGGAGGCGCGCCGTCCGCTGCGCACCATCTCGGCCAGGAAATGCAGCCCGGCCATCAGCCCGTCGCCGGTGGTGGCATAGTCGATCATCACCACGTGCCCCGACTGTTCGCCGCCAAGGTTGAAGCCGCCCGCGCGCATCCGCTCGACCACGTAGCGATCGCCCACGGCGGTGCGCTCCAGCGCGATTCCCCGTTCGGAAAGGAACCGCTCAAGCCCCAGGTTGGACATCACCGTGGCCACCAGAGCACCTCCCCTCAGCCGCCCCTCTTCGGCCCAGCGCGAGGCCAGCAGCGCCATGAGCTGATCGCCATCGGCGATCTGCCCGTGTTCGTCGATCAGGATCACCCGGTCGGCATCGCCGTCAAGGCAGATGCCCACATCGGCCCCGTGCGCGGCCACCGTTTCGGCCGCGACCTGGGGCTTGGTCGAGCCGCAGTCGCGGTTGATGTTGTGCCCGTCGGGCTCCACGCCCACGGGGATCACCTCGGCGCCCAGTTCCCAGAGAACCTCGGGGGCGGAACGGTACGCGCCGCCATTGGCGCAGTCGATCACCACCTTGAGCCCGTCAAGGCGCAGATCCCGCGGCAGAGAGGACTTCACCCGCTCGCCATAGCGGAACCGCGCGTCGTCGATCCGCTTGGCGCGGCCGATACGGGCCGGGCGCGCCAGTTCCACGCCGCTTTCCACCAGCGCCTCGATCTCGGCCTCCATCTCGTCGGAGAGCTTGAACCCGTCGGGGCCGAAAAACTTGATGCCGTTGTCCGAGGCCGGGTTGTGGCTGGCCGAGATCATCACCCCCAGATCGGCCCGCATCGAACGGGTCATCAACCCCACCGCCGGCGTCGGCACCGGCCCCAGCAGCAGCACGTTCATGCCGGTCGAGGTCAGCCCGGCGGTCAGGGCGTTTTCGAACATGTAGCCCGAAAGCCGGGTGTCCTTGCCGATCACCACCCGGTGAACGCCCCCGGCCTCGCGGCGGAAATAGCGGCCCACCGCGGCCCCGATCCGCAAGGCCATGTCGGCGGTCATCGGGTGAACATTGGCGGTGCCCCGCACCCCGTCGGTTCCGAAAAGCTTGCGCATGGTTCAGATCTCTCAACGAACGGCCTGCCACAGGCGCAGGGCCTGGGCGGTTTCTGCCACGTCATGTACCCGCAGGATTTGCACGCCCTGAGCCAGCGCCGCAAGCCCCACGGCGATGGAACCGGGCGCGCGCGCGTCGGCGCGCGGTTCCTTGCCGATGGCGCCGATGAAGCGCTTGCGCGACACCCCCAGCAGAATCGCGCATCCCAGCCCGTGAAACAGGCTGATGCCTTGCAACAGCGAAAGGTTGTGGGCCTGGGTCTTGCCGAATCCGATGCCGGGATCGACCAGGATCCGCGTGCGCGGGATGCCGGCGGCCTCCAGCGCCGCGACCCGCCCGGCGAGGGCGTCGAAAACGTCCAGAAGCACATCCTCGTAGTGCGGATCCTCCTGCATGGTGGCCGGATCGCCCCGGCTGTGCATGACGCAGACCGGCACCCCGCGCCCGGCGCAGAGCGGCGCCAGGGCGGGATCGAAGGCAAAGCCCGAGAC